>CAISGS010000001.1 GCA_903884915.1 uncultured Caulobacteraceae bacterium
AGCAAGGCCCCGCTCTGGGCGATGGCCTCCACGATCAAGACACCCGGCATAACCGGATTGTTGGGAAAATGGCCTTGAAAGAAGGGCTCATTGAAGGTCACGCACTTGATACCGACAATGGACTTGTGTGGGACATAGTCCTCCGCCCGGTCCACCAGCAAGAAGGGATAGCGGTGCGGAATGCGCCGAAAAATCTCATTAATATCAATGGAAATTGAGGGCTCGGCCTGGGGTTCGATCTCGCTCATTCGTCATCACCTTTCACACGGCCCAACTTGGCACCGGGTTCGCGATCATTCACGCGCTGGGATACCCATGCGGTTTCACGCAGCCAGCGACGGATCGGACGGGCCGGATAGCCCCCCCAAGATTCGCCCGCTGGGATATCTTTCATCACGCCAGAGGATCCGGCAATCCGGGCCCCTGCGCCAATTTTGGTATGGTCCGCCGTCCCGGCCTGACCGCCAAAAGCTGCGCCATCACCGACCGTGACACTGCCAGCAAAGCCGACCTGAGCGGCGATCACGCAGTTGCGGCCGATAACGACATTGTGGGCAATCTGAACCATATTATCGATCTTGGTGTTCTCGCCCACGACCGTGTCGTCAAAGGCCCCGCGATCGATGCAACTCCCTGCCCCGATGGTAACGCCGTCTTGAATAATGACCCGGCCAAGCTGAGGCACATCCATAGCCCCCTTAGCGGATCCTGTTATGCCAAAGCCCGGCTCACCAAGGCGCACGCCCGCAAAGATGCGAACCCGATCACCCAGCATGGCAAAGCCGATGGTGACGTTGGGGCTGATATGGCAGTCGCGACCGATGGAGACACCCGGACCGATCGTTGTATTGGCCCCGATGACGGTTCCAGCGCCGATCGTGGCCCCTTGGCCAATAACGACACCCGGTGCCAGTTCGACGCCCTCTTCGAGATAGGCGTCTGGATGAATGGCAATCGCTCCGGCATGACGTTTGGGCCGAAGGAACGCCTCAGCACATTGGGCAAAGGCGGCCTGCGGGGTCGGCGTGATCAGGACTGCGCAGCCCTTGGGAGCCAAGGCCTGCTGGCTCGCCGCAAGGAAACAGGCGCTCGCCCCCGTGGCCTGAAGGTCGGCCCTGTAACGGGGATCAGACTGAAAGCTGATCGCCCCCGCCTGAGCCCGGTTCAAAGGAGAAACCGTGGTCACGACCTGATCAGCCGTTTTTGGATCCGCAAGGACCGCACCCGTCAAATCGGCGAGCGCCTTCAAGGTAAAGGGCCCAAAATCGTCAAAAAACCGTAGGTCCGGCATGCGTCCCCCCGCGAAACAACAGCGGTGGACAGGCCGCAAAGCCCGCCCACCGCGTTAGATTATCTGATCGAGATCGCCCTACAGCGATGTTGGATCATAAAACAGACTATTGAGCCGGAGCGGGCTGCGCCTCAAGACGCTCGCGCTCAAAGGCAAACTGCGTAATCTTGGCGTTGAGCTTGACCACGGCAGCCTCCGTGATGTCCATGGCCGGATTGGCCAGCATCACCGCGTTACCGTCAAGCAACAGGCTACAGGCGCGCTGTTGGAACACGTCGCGGACGAGAGGCAACAGCTCTTCATTAACCCGTGACAGGGCCTTTTGCTGCGTGGCTTCGATTTCACGACCGCGCTGTTGAGCCTTGCGTTGCAGAGCCTGACCGCGCTGGTTCAGCTGAAGCGCCTTTTGCTCCAACTGCTCCTGCGGCAGGGTTGCGCGCTGGCCTTCAAGGGTCTTGCCCTCCGCGACGATGGCGTTCTTTTCCGCCGTCAGTTCCGCGTTAGCCTGCGCTTCGATGGTCTGAATCCGGGTCAGAACGAACTTACCGACCGTCGAGGACAGGATCGCGCGGTCGCCCGAATAGACGCAAACGCCTGGGATAGCAGGACCGGTTGCCAAGGTCGCAGCAGCGGGAGCCGCCGGGGCCGTCTTAGCCGCGGCAGGTGCCGCTTGAGCGGAGGCCGATTGAGCCACAGCGAAGGTGGCT
>CAISGS010000002.1 GCA_903884915.1 uncultured Caulobacteraceae bacterium
AGCCTTGCGCACGCCGCCTCGTTATCGGCTTCCTTATAGGTCGCGCGGCTATCGGTCTATCCGCCCTTCAGGGCCAGCGTCGCTTCATCGACACGCCGCTGCAAGATGGCCAGCGCCATATCCCTTGCGCGGCTCTCAGGGCGTCCAAGCAGGCTGCCGAGGGTCGCGCCGAACAGACCCGCGCCGAGCGCCATGCTGAGGCAAAGCAGGATGAAGTCCTCGACAACCGAAACCGGCATGCCGGTCTGCTCGACCATCTGCGTCGACAGCACGCTGCGGACGGCTTCGCGCACCGTGGTCAGTCGTCGCGACTCTCCCGTCAATTCCAGCCACGCCGCCAAACGCGCCACCGGCTTGGCCTCAAAGGCGTCGAACAGCGCCTCCGTGCTTTGGGTCGCGAAGGCTGCGGGATCCGTCACCTGGTCGGTAACGGCGAGAATCCGACTCACCAGATCAGCGATCATGCGGGTCATCAGGGCGGCTTGAACCCCGTCGATGGACCCGAAATGGTGCAGAACCGTGGCATTGACCACGCCAGCCCGGCGAGCCACCTCGACCAGTTTCAGGTTCTGAGGCCCTGATTCCACAAGGATTTTCTCTGCCGCCGCTAAGATATTATCTTGCGCACCCTCAGAGGTTCGACGCAATCGTGTCCGAGGCGACTGGGATGGTGTTGACATTTTTGTCATTATGCGCGACGGTCTCCCATGAGAAGTCGATAGTAAACTCCACGCCGGGTGTCAAAACAATGCAAACTCCTATCGGACTTGCGGTTTCGCCGCGAGATATCCACTTTGAAACCGACCAGGCTCACGGCCGAGCTTGGATGGCGGGAGACCCCGTCGCCACAGCGGTGTTCAACGCCCTATCGCTGACCTTCCCCGATGGCGAGCGGCTGTTCATGGACGCGGTACGCAACTACCGCTCCAACCTGTCGGGAAAGCTGCTGGAAGACGCCAAGGGCTTCATTGCCCAAGAGGCGATCCATACGCGTGAGCATGTCGGCCTCAATGCGGGGCTAGACCGCAGCCACTATCCGATTGATGAGATCGAAGCCAATATCAAAGGCCGGTTGACCTTCCTACGCACGCGTGGCCGCGTGGCTATGCTTGGCGTGACCATCGCCATGGAACATTTCACGGCCATGATGGCCGATCTGTTCCTCGAAGAGCCTGAATTCTGGGACGGCGTGCCCGAAGATCTCGCGCGCCTTTGGCAATGGCACGCCATGGAAGAGACCGAACATAAGGCCGTCGCCTTTGACGTGTTCCAAGAGATTTCGAAAAACTGGAAGCCCAGCCAGCGCTATGGCCTGCGCGTCCGGATCATGCTGATCATGACCGTGATGTTCGTGTCCAACATTACGAAATTTTCCAGCATGTTACTGATCGCCGACGGCATGAAGCCGTGGAAGGCCAGGCTGAGCGTTCTGGGCTACCTATTCGGTAAGCCCGGCCTCTTTCGCAAGAGTTGGAAATCCTATTGGGATTGGTTTCGTCCGGGTTTCCACCCCTGGCACCAAGACAATAGCGCCACGCTCAAGGCTTGGCAGGACCGGTTCGCCGTCGTGATCCCTGAGGCCGTCGCCGCCGAATAGGGCCATCAGCCTTAAGATCCAAAGGCCCGCAGTCGCTGCGGGCCTTTTTCTTTGGGCGACGATCTGGTCACCGCTCCGTGGCCCTCTAAATAGATACTGAGGCAGGGATCGCTCAGAGGTCTGAGGTCAGGTTAACTGCCACAAGGCCGCGACGCGCCCATGACAGCCCAACTCAATATTGTCTGGTTCAAACGCGACCTAAGGATCACCGATCACCAGCCTCTGACCTTGGCAATCAAGGCCGGTCCTGTCTTGCCCCTCTATATTGTGGAACCCGACCTGTGGGCGCAGCCCGACGCCTCCGGGCGGCAATGGGAATTTGCCGCTGAGAGCCTTTGCGAACTGCAGCAAGCGCTTGCAAAGATCGGCCAGCCTCTGTGCGTCATGGTCGGTGATGCGGTCCAGATCTTCGAGCAACTGCATGAACGCTGCGGTATCGCGAACCTATGGAGCCACGAAGAGACCGGCAATGGCTGGACCTATAGGCGTGATCTGGCCGTTTCGGCTTGGGCCAGACAGGCGGGCGTTGCGTGGCACGAGCCAAGGCAGTTCGGCGTCATCCGCCGACTGAAATCGCGCAATGGCTGGTCCAAGGCTTGGGAGCGCGACATGGCGAGCGAGATCACGCCCGCACCGATAGGGCTCACCCCCCTTGGTGGCGATTGGCCCACCCACATTCCGAGCGCTAATGAGCTGGGTTTGAAACCAGACCCCTGCCCCCACCGCCAGCCAGGCGGGCGGGTTGAAGGCCTTCGCACTCTGGAAAGCTTTCTGAGCGGACGCGGACGCAACTATCGCTTTCAGATGTCCAGTCCCGTCACAGCCTTTGAGGCCAGCTCTCGCCTATCCCCGCATCTGACCTGGGGAACCCTTTCAATGAGGGAAGTCGCCCAAGCCGCTGCGGCCAAGATGCAGGCCTTGAAACTATCGACGGAGGCAAATGCGCAGCGCTGGCGGGCCTCGCTGGTCTCCTTTTCCGGCCGCCTCCATTGGCACTGCCACTTCATGCAGAAACTCGAGGACGAGCCTCGCATCGAGTTTGAAAATCTCCACCAAGCCTATGACGGTTTGCGGCCCCCGGTCGCCGATCCGGATCGGCTCGCGGCTTGGAGCGAAGGCAAGACAGGCTTTCCCTTCATTGACGCCTGCATGAGGGCGCTGAACCAGCATGGTTGGATCAATTTTCGCATGCGCGCCATGCTGATGTCGTTCGCCAGCTATCATCTGTGGCTGCCGTGGCAGGAGAGCGGGCTGCTTCTGGCGCGCAAGTTTGTCGACTATGAACCTGGCATTCACTGGCCTCAGGTGCAGATGCAATCAGGGACCACCGGTATCAACACGATCCGAATCTACAATCCGGTAAAGCAAAGCCTTGATCAGGATCCATCAGGCATCGTCATCCGTGCCTTCGTACCCGAACTTAGCGCCGTCCCAGATGGGTTCCTCCATGAGCCATGGTTGTGGCCCGGAGCTTCTTCATTGCCCTATCCCGCACCCATCGTTGACAATGCCAGTGCGGCGAAATTCGCCCGCGAAACGCTCTATGGCATCCGTAAAGGATCGCACCACAGGCAAACGGCACAAGAGATCGTTGCAAAGCATGGCAGCCGCAAAGGGAGTTCCTCCACGACGGGGCGCAAGCGACAGGTTAAGTCCAAGCCCTCCGCTGATAAGCAGATGGCTTTCGACTTCTAAGACGGACCCTTCCCACGAGGTTTCCCTTAACCACCGTGCGGGTGATCTAAGAAACCTCTTCCTTTGCAGCCCTAGTTATCCCACTGAATGTAGTCTTCACCGGGCTTGGTCGGCATACCGCTTGGATGATCGATTGAGACCGGCCCTTGCAGCAGCGAGGGCCAGAGGGGTTTGACGCTCTCGGCATTATGGGCCTTCAGCAGGGCCTGCATGGCCACAACGCGCGCAGACTCTGTGGCCGCAAGATTGTTTTGCTCGGTCGGGTCAACCGCCAGATTGAACAGCCAAAGCTTCTTCAGCGCGCCATTATACTGAAGCTTCCAATCGCCATCGCGGACAACCTCATACTGACCCGAGCGCCAGAACAGGGTCTGGTGCGGACGGCCCTTGGCCGTACCTTTCAGGTACGGCATCAGATCGACGCCGTCGATCACCCGGTCCTTGGGTAGGTCGGCACCGGCAGCCGCCGCAGCCGTTGGCAAGATGTCGATGTGACCGACAGGATAGGGGAACTGGCTACCGGCCTGAATGGTTCCGGGCCAGCGCATGAAGAAGGGCGAATGGATGCCGCCTTCAAAGAAGGTCGCCTTAAAGCCTCGGTACGGCCGGTTGATCTCAGGCAGACCGATATAGTGCGCCCCGCCATTGTCACTGCTCAGGATGATCAGGGTGTTGTCGTCGATCCCCTCATCCTTCAGCTGCTTCAAGATGCGCCCAACATTGCGGTCGAGATTGCGCATCATCGCGCCATAGACCCGCAGCCGGTGATCCTTGATCTGAGGCAGGGCGTCATAGTCCTCCTTCTTGGCCTGCAGCGGGGTGTGGATCGCATTGGGCGTGAAGTACATGAAGAAGGGACGGTTGCGATTGGCATGGATCGACTTGACCGCCTCATCGGTGAGGTAGTCGGTCATATAACCCTTCGGCGCGAAGTTCTCGGAGCCGTTGAACTGCACCATGTAGGGCAGATTGGGCCACAAGAAGCGGTCGATCGGGTCCCAAGGCTGCTTGGAATTAACAACATTGGGGTCATTTTCAGGCAGGAACATGGATCCGCCGGACATGAAGCCGACGCTCTCATCAAAGCCCTTTTCCTCAGGACGCGTGCCTTTGGAAGAACCAAGGTGCCACTTGCCGAAATGTAGGGTGTGATAGCCCTTGGCCTTCAGCAGGGCCGGAATAAAGACTTCGCTGGTCGGTACGGCCAGATTATTGACCGCCTGCGCGCCCTTGGTCGTTCCGGGCGGCATGTCTTTGACCCGGTCGGCAAAGAAGGTGGGGGCTGCGATTGAGCCCTCTTCCTTTTGGGTCCCAACCATCTTTAGGAAGGCGACGGGCGCTGGGGTGAACTCAAAGCCAAACCTTGTCGCGTAGCGGCCCGTCATGATCGTCGCGCGCGATGGCGCGCAGGTACCATTGCCGTCATAGCCGTTGACGAAATTTGCGCCCTCACGGCCAATGGAGTCGATATTGGGGGTGGGCACGGCCCCTCCGGCAATACCGCCGCCATTAAAGGTGATGTCATTATAGCCCATATCATCAACCAGAATGACGATGATGTTTGGCGCACTCTTGCCCTCGGGCGCAGTAGCGGGGCCTTCAGACCAACTTATCGGCTGATTGGGCGCGACCTTTGGAAGCTGTGAATGGGCGATCATCATAAAGACCGCTTCCTTGTGGGTGGCGACCCATCCAAAGGCTACCGCAATGACGAGAACAATCCCGCCCAACCAGGTCCAAAGCCGCATAGGTCCCTCCCAGAAAGATCAGCCTGCTTAGCGCTGCAGGCACATCATCGGTCATTATTGAACAGGAGCCTATATTGACATTGCGACTGCCGCTAGTGGGTTCGGCGGTCTAAATTTGAGGCATGACTTAGCCTCAGCACTCGGTCAGATTGACCGACCCGCACCCAGCTTCAACCGATCAAAAATACTGACTAGGGGCTGGCTCATGCGAACAATCCGCGTGACCTGATCCAGACCTTAGGTGCTGAAGATGCGCGTCTCATGGTCACGGTCTTCCCGCCGCACATTGAAATTTCTGGCCACAAGACCGAGAACGAGCGACCTAAGGATGCCGAACCCCGACCTACGAACGGAACCTGATCATGACCGCCGTGCCCATTGTCTATTTTTCTGACGTCCTGTGTATCTGGGCCTATTTTTCCGAGATGCGGGTACGCGCTTTGAAAGAGGCGTTCGGCGACCAGATCCGGTTTGACCATCGGTTCTGCTCCATCTTTGGCGACACCGCGCGCAAGATGAGCACCACTTGGCGCGATAAGGGAGGCCATGAAGGTTTTAATCGGCACCTCATGGAGGTGGCCAAACAGTTTCCTGAAGTGACTATCAACCCAAACATTTGGTTGACCACCAAGCCGACCTCCTCGACCGGCGCCCATCTGTTTCTCAAGGCGGTTCAGTTGGATGAGGCGGCCGAACGCTTAGCCGCCGGGACCTTCGAGACCAGCCTTCAAGCCATGCGCACCGCCTTCTTTCGCGATGCGCGTGATGTTGGACAATGGTCCGTCCAATGCCAGATCGCTGAACAGACCGGGGTCGAGGTCGCTCGGGTCGAGGCCCTAATCCACGATGGCAGCGCCTATGCCAGCCTAGCCAGCGACTATGAAGCCGCCGCCAGCATGAACATTCAAGGCAGCCCCACCGTCGTGCTCAATGAGGGCCGCCAAAAGCTCTATGGCAATGTCGGCTACCGCATCCTTGAAGCCAATATCCAAGAGCTCTTGCGCTCACCCACGCCCGATCAAGCCAGCTGGTGCTAACGCTTGGCTAATCCCTTCTGGCCCATCCGCCAGACCAACTGGTCGAACCGGTCTTGGCCGAAGAAGGGCTCGCCCTCAAAGACCATCAGCGGCACGCCATAGTGACCGCCTTCGCGCTGAGCGGCCTGATTGGCGGCAATGATGCCGTCCAAGCGTTCGACTTCGCCCGGCGCGGCGATGGTCGCATCAAGCTCGGCAAGGTCTAAACCGGCTCGGGCCACAGCCTGCGCCAAATGGTCCCCGACATTCCAGCCTGCGACGGTTCCGTCCCAAATCAGACGGCCGACCTGCTCGATAAAGGCCATGCCCTTGCCCCGCTCGCTCGCCGCGACACCCAGCCACGAGAGGCGATGGATATAGGGCTGTTCCTTGGGATAGGTCCGGGTTTGCGGGTCCATATAGACCGGATCAGGCCGCGCCCAGCGGAAGGGTACGCCTGCGAACTGGGCACTGCGATGGATGTCCTTGCCAAAATAGGTGATCCACAGCGGGTCATTATTGGCGAAGAAATCAGGCTGGCGCACCGCAATCGGATAGACGACCCGCAGATTGCATTTCACACCATAGTCCCGCTCTAGGGCCACGACCCGGTCGGTGACCAGATAGGAATAGGGCGAGCGGAAGGACCAATAGAGATCAAAGGCGAGGGTCATCCCAGCGTGCCCTTGGTCTTGATGTTCAACTGACCGGCTAGGCCCGCGTCACGGTGTTTGGCGATCTCTTGATAGTCTGGGCTCTGGACCATCTCCTGCATCGCGGCGAGTGAAGGGTATTCCGCCAGAGCGATCATGTCCCAGAGCTCTTCGACCTCGCCCAGCATCAGCCCTGTCACCGGTCCCGAATAGCCCGGCGTTCCGCCGACCTTGATAATATGGTGCCGCACCTTGCGGCCATAGCGCAGATAGGCCTCAAAGCCCGAAATATCAGCGTCGGACCCATCGGCATAGTCCGCCTTGGGCTTGAACTTCAACAGATTGACCATGACGAAGGGACCGTCTTCCGGCGTGCTGAAAAAGGCCTTGGCCTGTTCCGCAGTTGGGTGAACGAGATTGTTGAATTGCATGGAAGCCATCTCCGAAAGGGACCGCATGGGTCCCATTATCAATTGGCACCCATAACGTCATATGGCCCACGGAGGGTCAATCGGTCTCAAACAGGGTTAATTCAATTTTAGCGCGGGGCACCCATACAAGGAGACACTAAAGTAAAGGTCCGCCGCTCATGCCCAAATCATTGCTGGACCGCGCCCATCAGGCCCTCGCCGACCAGAACTCCGCCTTGGCAGAACGGATCGCGCGGCAAGCGACTGAACGGTTTCCTAAGGCCAGCGCCGCGTGGCGGACCCTCGGCCTGATCCTGCAAGAGACCGGACGCACCCTTGAGGCCTTTGAGGCCTATGAACGGGCGCTTGGCCTCAACCCCAATGATGTCGATATTGCGCTGGCCCTGTCGCACGCAGCATCGCGACTGGGCATGAAGGATGAGGCTCTCGCCCTTGCCAGCTATTTTGTGCAGACGCGACCGGGAGATTTTGCCGGGATCAGTGCGCAGTGCTCAGCCCTCTTGGCCCTCGGCCGGGCGCAAGAGGCCCACGACCTCGCCGTTCAGGCCCTCGGTGAAGCGCCGCAAGAGGCGGAACGCTGGCAGTTGGCGGGCAAGACAGCCCGGGCCAGCGGCGGGCTCGAACAGGCCGCGCAAGCCTTGCAAGAGGCGCTGCGCCTGAAGCCCAAGGATCCGCGCATTCAGTATGATCTGGCCTGGACCTTGGCCGACATGGGCGATCTGAAGCCCGCGCTGGACGAGGTCGAGCAGGCCCTCGCCCAGCCGCTTGATTCCGAGACCCGCGCCACAGCCGCCTTCTTGCGGGCCACGATCCTTCTGGCCAAGGGTGACCTGAAGGCGGGGTGGAGCGCCTATCAGGTGCGGCACGATCTGGCCCTGCCCAGCGCAGCGGTCTTCGATCTGGAGCTTCCGCGATGGGATGGGCAGTCCGACCTCGCAGGCCGCGCCTTGGTCGTAATGGCCGAACAGGGCCTTGGCGACGAGATTGCCTTTATGGGCATGATCCCCGACCTGCTGGAACAGCTCGGCCCCACTAGTCAGTTAACCCTCTGTGCGGACCAGCGGCTCAAGGGCTTGATCGAGCGCAGTTGGCCGACCGTGAAGGCTGTTGGCCATCAGACCCAAGCTCAGCTCGCGCGCCGCCATCGCTCGCCCAGCCAGCCGGTGGAAGGCGACCTCTGGCTGCCCCTCGGCGACCTCCTGTCGCTGCTACGCTCCAGCATCGCCGATTTCGAACGTCCTGCAGGTTTTCTAAAACCGGACCGTGACAAGGTCGCGCATTGGAGCGCTTGGCTCAAGACCCTGCCCGAGGGGACCAAGACCGGAGTGACCTGGCGCAGTCACAAGATGGGCGACGAACGGGGCCGCAACTTCGCCCCCCTCAGCGCTTGGGAACCGATCTTCACCAAGCCCGGTCTGACCTTCGTTAATCTGCAATATGGCGACACGACCGACGAATGCGCCCAGATCGCCGCGCAGTTTGGCGTAATCGTCCATCAGCCCCCCGACCTAGACCTATTCAATGATCTGGAAGGCCTCGCCGCCCTATCGGCCGCGCTCGACATCGGGATTGGCTTTTCCAACGCCAGCACAAACCTTTTGGGCGCCGTCGGCACGCCCCTGCACCTTCTCACCCCGCCAGCCTCTTGGCCCGCCCTCGGTCAGAGCCGCTATCCTTGGTATCCGGGCACTCAGGTGCATGAGGCTCAGACCTATGGGGATTGGGACAGTCTGATGGCTCAGGCAGCTTCAGCTCTAGAACCAACAACAAAGACATGACACCCAAGGTGCCAACGCATACGATCTATCGATATGCAAACTGGGCTTTGATCCGGAGCGTTTGGAGAGCGGAACCTTGCTTAAGATTGTTCAGGGATTTTTGGGGTTACTTCCTCTCTGGTTTGGGATCGGCTTCATTGCGCCGCTGACGGCTGAGATAATCAAGGCCTTTGGCTGGCAAGCGAACCTGCCCGTCTCGCCGCTGGTTGTGGGACTGATCCTTGGCATTGCGTGGGGTGGATCGACCGTTGTGCGGGGGCGCTGGATATGAGCGCGGCAATCCCCCTTCCCGACCTGAACGGTTTGGACAGCAAGGCCCTGATGAGGCTGGAGAGCGAAATCGCCGAGCAGTTTATGGGCGGTGTGCCTTGGGGTTCTGTGACCTGGGCTCTTAGTAATCTGGCGGTCTGGCTGGCCCTTTGGCCCCTTACCTTTATGCACATCCTGCCCCTATGGGCGGCCTTCCCAATCGCGACGGCCTGCGTGGCCTTAGGCTATCTGCCGTCTCATGAGGCCCAGCACGACATTATTGCCCGGCCCGGGACGCGGCTGAGGTGGCTGAACCAGTTGATCGGGCATGTCTCGACCATTCCTTTGCTGCTGCCCTACAGCGTCGCAAAGCTGACCCATATGGAGCACCACAAGCACACCAACCATCCAGAGCTTGACCCGGATATCCACACCAAGGCGGAAAACAGCCTGCAGTTCTTGATCAACTCCATCGCCAGCCGTCAGCCCAATGGACGGGGCAACCGTTCCTATAGTGAGACGCTGGCCCGGCTCGGCACACCGGACGCCATGCGGGCGCAGCTTGAAGCCTTGGCCATGCAGTTGGCCTATCTGGCGATCCTGTTTACAGCCGCCTGGACCGGTCATGCGATTGAAGCGGCGCTGCTCTGGTGGCTGCCCAAACATCTGGCCCAGACCTATATTGGCTATTACCTCTCGTGGGCGCCACACCATCCCGCCAAGGAGACCGGCCGCTATCGCGACACCCGAGCCTTTAAGAGCCTTATCGGAAATATCGGTTCCATGGGGATGCAGTTCCACATCATCCACCACCTGCACCCGCGCATCCCGCTGATGCGCACGCCCAAGGCCTATTGGGCCCTGCGCCCAATCCTCGAGGCTCGCAAATGCGATCTGAGCGGCCTCTAATCCTCCTTTTACCATACGGAAAGACTGAACCATGAGCCAAGACACCACCGCCGTCTTTGTCGTCGCCAACCTCGAGGTCAATGACCCGGTCGGCTATCGCAACTATGAAAAGGGCTTCTTTCCCCTGCTCAAGCGCCATGGCGGCGAGTTGCTGACCTTTGACGATAAGCCCACCACCTTTGAAGGTATCTCACCGCG
The DNA here is from genome assembly GCA_903884915.1 of uncultured Caulobacteraceae bacterium. Taxonomy (GTDB): domain Bacteria; phylum Pseudomonadota; class Alphaproteobacteria; order Caulobacterales; family Caulobacteraceae; genus CAISGS01. The sequence continues at coordinate 10,275 of CAISGS010000002.1, forward strand.
TCCGGGCCGGGTGATTATCCTGAAGTTCCCGTCAGAGACCGCCGCGACCGCTTGGTATAATGACGCCGATTATCAGGCCCTGTCGGAACATCGCCGGGGCGCGACAACCCTGCAGTTCTTGACCATGGTACGCGGATTGCCGCCGCGCTAAGCTGCGCATCTGTTGAAAACGGATTTAAGGACCCGGCCCATGCTCAAAGACCAAACCGGCCTTTTGATGTCGGGCTCCGAAGAGGCTGTGGCCCATTATAACCGGGCGATTGGCCACCTCTTGGCCTTTCAGCCCGAAGTGGTTGCTCAGACCGAAGCCGCGCGGGCGGCCGATCCAAGCTGTGTCATGGCTCAGGCCTTGCGAGCCTATCTGGGGCTGATGTCGAGCGAATATCCTGACGCCGTCAATGCTGCGCGCTTTGTGAAGGGGCTGACCTCGACCGACGCGCGTGAGGCAGGCCATCTCAGCGCCATCGGCCAATGGATCGCCGGAGATTGGCACGGGGCGAGCCGGACGCTGGATCAGTTGCTCAGCCTCTATCCGCGCGATATTTTGGCCCTCTCGGTCGGCCATCAGCTCGACTTCTTCCTCGGCGAAGCGGGCAATCTGAGGGGCCGTATCACGCGCGCCCTGCCACACTGGGACCCAGACCATCACCTCTATGGCTATCTGCTAGGCATGCAGGCCTTCGGGCTGGAAGAGTGCGGACAGTATGGGGCGGCGGAAAAGGCTGGACGGGCCGCGATCGCCCATCATGCGGATAATGTCTGGGCCATCCACGCGGTGGGCCATACCTATGAGATGCGCGGGCTCTTCCAAGAGGGAATCACCTTTCTCGACAGCCAAAGCGCGTCATGGACGACCAGCAACTTCCTCAAGGTCCATACGAGCTGGCACAAGGCGATTTTCGCGCTCGAACAGCAGGACTATGGCGCAGCCTTGGCCATCTGTGATGAGACCCTGAGTTTCGACCAGTCGCTGCGCACTGCCCTAGAGATGGCCGATGCCGGCAGCCTGCTGTGGCGCGTCCATCTGGACGAGGTCGATGTTGGAACGCGGTGGGAGCCCTTGGCCGAGGCTTGGGCAAGCAAGGACCCGACCTGCTGGTACGTCTTCAATGATCTGCACGCGATCTTGGCGATGGTTGGCGCCGGTCGGCAGGCTGAGGCCGAGGCGATCGTGACACGGATGGAGAGCGCGATCCTCAGCCCAGAGCGTCTTGTCAGCAACGGTCTGGCCATGGCCTCCGCGGGCCTACCTGCGGCTCAGGCCCTCACCGCCTTTGGTCGAGGCGACTATGGGCGGACGGTCTCGATCATGGCACCGATCCGCCATCAACTGTCGATCTTTGGCGGCAGCCACGCCCAGCGCGATGTGTTCCAGCGCACCCTCTTGGTCGCCGCGCGACGTGCAGGGCAGACCGGCTTTGCTGAGATCCTGTGTCAAGAACGGCTAGAGGCACGCCCCGCCAGCGTCTGGGCCGCTGCCCAAAGAGGGCTCCTGTAGGTTCGGCTAACGGCTAGACCTCGGCCATCTGCGGTTGGCTAGAGGCCATCTCATCAAGCACCTTGATCAGGACATTGGCGAGGGTATCGGCTTTGATGGGCTTTGAAACGATGCCGTTGATACCGGCGCTCTCATACTCACTCATATGATGGGTCATGGCGTTGGCGGTCACAGCGATGATCGGTGTCTGGGTCTTTCCGGTCGCTCGTTCCTGCTCACGAATGAACCGGCTGGCCTCCACGCCGCCCATAACCGGCATCTGCATGTCCATCAGGATAATGTCCCAGGTCTGGCGTTCCCACGCTTCGACTGCGAGCTTGCCATTGTCGACCACGGTCAGGGTAATGCCGAACTGCTCCATCAGGGTTCGAAGCACCAACTGATTGACCAGATTATCCTCGGCCGCCAGCACGCGCAGGCTCTGCACGATCTCTTGCGAGGCGACCGGCTCATCATCATTGATGACCCGCAGCGTCTCGGTCGCGTCGCGCAAACGCGGAATCTGCAAGAAAGCCGTGAAGGTCGAGCCCTTGCCCAGTTCACTTTCTACCCGAATAGAGCCGCCCATCAACTTGGCCAGGTCCCGCGAAATACCCAGCCCTAGGCCGGTGCCGCCATAATGTCGATTAACGCTGGCATCGGCCTGAACAAAGGGATCGAACACCCTGTCCAGACGATCATTGGCAATACCGATGCCGGTGTCCAACACCGAGATTTCGAGCCCCCCGTCGACCAATCTGGCCGACAGGACGACACGGCCCTCTTGGGTAAATTTCAGCGCATTGGAGAGGAAATTATAAGCCACCTGACGCACGCGGGTCGGGTCACCCAAATAGATCCCGGCCGCTGGCTCAATATCTAGGATGAAGGAGAGCCCGGACTTATTGGCGATGGCCGTAAAGGCCGCATAGGCCCCGCTTAGGACCTCGCGAATATCGAATTCGATGGATTCCAGCGACATCTTGCCTGCTTCGATCCGGGAAATATCAAGCAGGTCATTCAAGATCGCCAGCAGGGCGTCGCCGGACTCCCGAACGATTTCTAGGCGCGAGCGCTGCTGTTCGGTTGGTGCATCTTTTAACAGAACATGGACCATGCCCAGAACGCCATTGAGCGGGGTTCGGATCTCATGGCTCATGACCGACAGGAAGGTGGATTTGGCTCGGTTCGCCGCCAAGGCCTCATCGCGCGCACGGGCGAGATTGGTCGCCAGATCCTTCATTTCCGACATCAGGACCGTTTGCAGGCCCATCGAGGTGCCGATCGCCATCGACTGATCTGCTGACGAAAAGTCCGATGCGGAAAGGTCCAACTCACCCCACTTCTGGGCCGTCATCGCCGAATGGGCCATGCAGAACAGATAGCCCTGCGGCACCTCAAGGACCGATCCGACCAGATTGACCAGGCCATCCATCGACTTGAACTGAAGCGCACTTGAACGCCTAGCGGCGACCGCAGGATCGAAGCCCGACCTTGGGCGCTCAATTTTGAAACAGTCGGCCAGAGGCACACCCGCCACCGCATCTGGCAACAGTTTACGAAGCGAACGGCCGACAGATCTAAGAACCAGCTCCGGATCTGTTAGGACGTAACAGGGGAACAGGTTTTCAAGTTGGTTTGCAGAAAATTGAAATTGATCGACCATTGACCGGCTAGTGCGCCATCAGGATCGTAAAGATGCGCCCACCATCCGGCGCCTGTGCGTACACAACCTCGCCCTTGATCCCAAACCGGTCCATCAAACCCCTAAAAAGGCCACGAACGAAGTTCTCAAGGCCCGCGCGGTTGGAGAAATATTCGATTTCAATCCTGTGCTCGTCCTCTGCGATGATCGAGAACTGAGGGAGGTCCGCATCCCGCATGGCGATCTGGATGCTGGCATGCATCCGGTCCAGATTGGCCAGTGCCTCCCCCAAAGACCGACCCAGAACGGTCATAACCGTTGCATAGGGACCGCTCCAAGCCGCAGCCACCCAATGTTCCCCAAAGGCGTGCAGCGTATCATCGACTGAGAGATTGGCGACTTCGGCCGCTGTCGTGATCAGTTTGAACGTCACCTCGTCGGGATAGGATTCCCCGCTGATGAACGAGGCATCGTCGAGTTCAGCGCGCTTGAGAATTTCGTCCCACGCCGGTTGACCAAACTGGGTTAGCACCATGTCTCTTGCGGATCGATGGATCATACCAAACATAACGACGCCCCCTGAATCTGGGGACTTTTTAACATAATAACTAAAGCTATCAATGTTCAGATTAGCGGTTCTTTTTTCCGTGGCTAATTACCGACAGGCCCGGTTTTCGCTG
>CAISGS010000003.1 GCA_903884915.1 uncultured Caulobacteraceae bacterium
CAGCGCGAAAAATCCGCGCAAGGATAGCCTTGGAAATAGAGCAAGGCCGTCAAGTCGCTATGGTCGATCCGGGCATGGGCCTGCGCCGCGACCACAGGCTTGGCACGATAGGCAATACCCAGACCCGCCGCCTCGATCATGGCCAGATCATTGGCCCCGTCACCAATGGCGATGGCCGCCTCAAGGCCTAGGCCCAACGCCGCACTCTCTTCGCGCAGGGCCGCCAACTTAGCTTCCTTCCCCAAGATCGGTTCTGCAACCTCACCGGTCAGGCATCCGTCGGCCTCAATGAGACGGTTGGCCCGGTCACCGGCAAAACCCGCCGCCTTGGCCACGCGGCTGGTAAAGAAGGTGAAGCCCCCCGAGACCAACAGGCACTTGGCCCCTGCCGCCGTCATGGTGCCAATCAGCGTCTTGGCACCGTCATTCAAGCGCACCCGTTGGTCGTAGCAGTCCTGCAAGGCCCCCACGGGAAGGCCCTTGAGCATGCCGACCCGCTCGCGCAGTGCCGATTCAAAGTTCAGTTCCCCGCGCATGGCCCGCTCGGTAATGGCGGAGACCGCCTCCTTTACGCCGGCAAAATCAGCAAGCTCGTCGAGGCACTCGCAGCCGATGATGGTGGAGTCCATATCGGCGATCAGCAGACGCTTGCGCCGCCCTTCCTGCGCCTGAACACAGACATCAACCGGCAGGTTGGCCAGGAGATGGTCCATCTGTTGGCGCAAGGCCGCGACATCGCCCGTGGTCAGCGACAGGTCGATGGCCCCCGGCCCCAGCAGGGTTCGGCTGGCCATCGGAAGCAACCCCTCGACGAGGCGCGCGGCCTCTTCAGCGGCGGCGGGATCGGGCGAAACGAGGGTTATGGCGATGGTCATGGGGTCGAGGTAAACCGCCCTTGAACGCGGATCAAGACCAAGCCTTGATGCGCCCCTTTCATTGGCAGGCCGTTTCGTGGTTTGGTCTTGGCCATGACGCCGGAAAATCTGCCCCCCATCACCCTGATTGCTGGCCCCACCGCCAGTGGTAAATCAGCCTTGGCCTTGGGGTTGGCAGCGCAGTCCGGCGCGGAAATCATCAATGCAGATGCCCAGCAGATCTATGGCGACCTGCCCATCCTAACGGCGGCGCCCTCAGACCAAGACCGAGGGACCGCGCCGCACCATCTGTTCGGTGTGGCCGAGGCGACAGAGGTCTGGTCTGTCGGCCATTGGCTGCGTGCGGCCTGCGCCAAGATTGCGGATATCCAAGCCCAGGGCCGTCCCGTCATCCTTGTCGGCGGCACAGGTCTCTATTTCCGCGCCCTGACCGAAGGCCTCGCCGACATTCCCGCCGTGTCCGTCTCTGATCGTGACCAGATTGAAGCGCGGTATGATGCTGAGGGCGAGGCGGCCTTTCGACAGGCGCTCGCGGCCCAAGACCCTGCTGCTGAAGCAAGGATCGAGCAGGGTGACCGCCAGCGTCTGATCCGCGCCCTCAGTGTGATGGAGACCAGCGGTAAATCCTTGAGCGATTGGCAGGCCGACACGACCTCCGCGCTGGCCGGGCAGGACTGGACCGGCGTGGTGCTGGAGACCGACCGAGCCCTCCTCTATGATCGTTGCGACGCGCGGCTTGTGTCCATGATCGAGGCCGGTGTGCTGGACGAGGTCGCCGACCTCGCCGCGCGGGGTCTGGACGCCAAACTTCCCGCGCTCAAGGCCGTCGGATATCGCGAACTGGCGGCCCATCTTCGCGGTGAAACAACCCTGCCCGAAGCGCTCGAAGCGGCCCAACGTGAGACCCGGCGCTATGCCAAGCGGCAACTGACCTGGTTTCGCAATCAAACCCCCGGCTGGATGAGGTTATCGGCTGTCAGCCCCGATGCCGCCATGAGGCAGTTTTTTGCGCAAACAGCCGCCTTGACCCCCGGCACGTAGCGTGGCATCACTTTAATCTGTAGTTTCGGAGAAAACTCGTGCTCGCAAACGCGAACGTACTTAGCAAGCGGCCGCCCTCGGTTTGATCGTCTGATCAAGCCGTCGACGGTCGCGTATCCAATGGGCCCCTCGAGGGCCTTTTTCTTTGACCAAACCCTTGTAAATTCCGCCTCCTCCTCTTTCGTGTGATCCCATGACCAAAGCCGCAACCCTGACCCCGACCGATGCTGCCGCTGCAGCGCCATCTCGCGCCATGACCGGCGCCGAAATGGTCGTCCGCGCCCTTGTCGACCAAGGCGTAGATACCCTGTTCGGCTATCCGGGCGGCGCGATCCTGCCGATCTATGACGCGCTGTTCCATGAGCCGCGGCTGCAGCATGTTCTGGTCCGTCACGAACAGGGCGCAACCCATGCCGCTGAAGGCTATGCGCGCTCGTCGGGCAAGCCCGGCGTGGTTCTGGTCACCTCTGGCCCCGGCGCGACCAATGCTGTGACCGGCATTGTCGATGCCCTGATGGATTCTATTCCTCTGGTGGTCATTACCGGGCAGGTCCCAACCCATCTGATCGGGTCTGACGCCTTCCAAGAGTGCGATACGGTCGGCATTACCCGCTCCTGCACCAAGCATAACTATCTGGTGAAGCGCACGGCTGACCTGCCCGCCATCCTGCATGAGGCCTTCCATATCGCCACCAGCGGTCGTCCCGGCCCTGTGGTCATCGACATCCCTAAGGATGTTCAGTTCGGCACCGCTGACTATTACGGCCCCGACGAACTGGTCTTTAGCCATGCCTATAACCCTCAGACCAAGGGCGATGCGCAGCGCATTGCCGATGCGGTCGAATTGATCGCCAAGGCCAAGAGGCCGGTCTTCTATACGGGCGGCGGCGTGATCAATTCGGGACCCGAGGCCAGCGAACTCCTGCGCGAGCTTGTGGCCCTGACCGGCGCGCCCATCACCTCGACCCTGATGGGCCTAGGCTCCTTCCCCGCCGCTGACCCTCAGTGGTTGGGCATGCTCGGCATGCACGGCACCTTTGAAGCCAACAATGCCATGCATGATTGCGACGTGATGATCGCGCTCGGCTCTCGCTTTGATGACCGGGTGACGGGCCGTTTGGATGCCTTCTCGCCCGGCTCGAAAAAGATCCATGTCGATATTGACCCCTCTTCGATCAATAAGACGGTCCGCGTCGATATTGGCATTGTCGGGGATGTCGGCTCGGTCATGCGCGACATGATCACCCTGTGGAAAGCCAAGGGTTACAAGCCCAATGCCGAGGCCCAGTCCAGCTGGTGGGCCCAGATCGACGCATGGCGCGCGCGCGACTGCTTGGCCTATCGCCCCTCGGACAATGAGATCAAACCGCAATATGCCATCGAGCGGCTCTATGCCCTGACCAAGGACCGGGATGCCTACATCACCACCGAGGTCGGCCAGCACCAGATGTGGGCCGCGCAATATTACCGGTTTGAGGAGCCCAATCGTTGGATGACGTCTGGCGGTCTTGGCACCATGGGCTATGGCCTGCCCGCCGCCGTGGGCGTGCAGCTAGCCCATCCGGGCTCGCTGGTCATCGACATTGCCGGTGAAGCCTCGATCCAGATGACCATGCAGGAGATCTCGACGGCCATTCAGTACCGGCTGCCGATCAAGATCTTCATCCTCAACAATGAATGGATGGGCATGGTACGCCAGTGGCAGCAACTGCTGCATGGCGAGCGCTACAGCCAGTCCTATTCCGAAAGCCTGCCCGACTTCGTCAAGCTGGCCGAGGCCTACGGCGCGGTCGGTATCCGCGCCTCGACGCCGCAGGAGTTGGACGCCAAGATCATCGAGATGATCGACAGTCCGCACCCTGTGATCTTCGACTGCCGCGTGACCAAGCTCGAAAACTGCTTCCCCATGATCCCATCGGGCAAGGCGCACAATGAAATGATCTTGGCCGATATGGGTGTGGATATGAATACCGCCATCGACGCCAAGGGCCGGGGTCTGGTGTAAACAGCACCCAGCCTCATCCTGAGCCTGTCGAAGGACGAGGATGGGGCGGCCCCATGATCGAAATAATCTGCTTCCACCGTCCGGTTGGACCTCGGAAGTCGCACTGAACGGAAATGAGAACGCCAATGCCTGCTGACCAACCCGGTTCCGCCTATTTTCTCGATCATCTGGATGTCGCCGAACAGCGCGCCACCTTTGCCGTGATCGTGGCCAATGAGCCCGGTGTCCTGCACCGCGTGGTCGGCCTGTTCGCGGCCCGAGGCTATAATATCGAAAGCCTGACGGTCGCAGAGACCGACCACCGGGCCCACACCTCGCGCATTACCATTGTCACCTCCGGCACGGTCGAGACCCTCGCCCAGATCCGCGCCCAGCTTGAAAAGATGGTCGCGACCTTGGAAGTGCAAGATGTCAGCCGCGATCCTTTGGGCGTCGAGCGCGAACTGGCACTGGTCAAGGTCAGCGGCCGGGGCACCGAGCGGGTTGAGGCCCTGCGCGTTTCTGAAATCTTCCGGGCCAAGGTGGTCGATACCACCCATGAGAGCTTCATCTTCGAGGTCACCGGCGACTCGGGCAAGATCGACAAGTTCATCGAGTTGATGCGGCCGCTGGGTCTGGTCGAAGTGTCGCGCACGGGGGTCCTGTCTATCACCCGTGGCAGCGAGGCCCTATAATCGACCCTCTCGGCCCTAAAGCGTGAGCACCCCCATGACGGCAATGACCTTCAGCACCCTGCCCCTGACCCTTTTGGCGCGCGGCAAGGTGCGCGATGTCTATGAGGTCGATGCGGAGCGGTTGCTGCTCGTCGCCTCTGACCGGATCAGCGCCTTTGATGTGGTGATGGATGAACCTGTGCCCTTCAAGGGTCTGGTCCTGACCCAGCTCAGCGTCTGGTGGTTTGCCCAGCTGTCCAGCGTCACGCGCCACCACCTAATCAGCGCCGATACCGACGAGGTCATCGCTGCCCTGCCCGCTCTCGCCCCGCACCGCGCCGCGATCTTAGGTCGGACCATGCTGTGCAAGCGCACCAAGGTCGTGCCCTTCGAATGTGTCATGCGCGGCTATATTTCGGGCTCGGCCTGGAAGGACTACAAGGCCACGGGCACGCTGGCCGGTGAGGCCCTACCTTTGGGCCTGCGCGAAAGCGACCGTCTTGACCCGGCCCTCTTTAGCCCCGCGACCAAGGCCGAAAGCGGCCATGATGAGAATATCGGCGTTGCCGACCTGCATACCCGTCTTGGCAGCGATCTGGCCGGACAGCTCGAGGCCCTGAGCCGCACGGTCTATGAGTTCGGCCGTGCCAAGGCTGAAGAACGCGGCATCATCATTGCCGATACCAAGTTCGAATTTGGTCAAGATGCCGAGGGCGGCCTGTGGCTGATCGACGAGGTCATGACCCCTGACAGCTCACGCTTCTGGCCCGCCGATCAGTATCAGCCCGGCCAAGGCCAGCCGAGCTTCGACAAGCAGCCCTTGCGCGACTATCTGGACGCTGAACGGGCCGCCGGACGCTGGAACGGCGAGGCCCCGCCCCCGCCCTTGCCCGACAGTGTGATCACCGCCACCAGCCAGCGCTACCTAGCCGTCTATGAATTACTCACCGGCAAGGCGCTGGATCTCAAAGCCTTTCAGTGAACCCCTTCCGTTGAGGCGGTTTCGCGCCTATATTGATCCTGTTCGGCGACGGTCGGACTATGGAGATAAAGGCGCGTGCAATAAACGGACTGGACCCGGGTGCGATTCCCGGCGGCTCCACCAATTCCTACCCCGTGTATCGACGGGCTGTTTGGGGCCGATCAGCATCGACAGACGTGTAAAGACGTTAGTGCTTTCTCTCGGGTGGGCTCACCGGTATCGGGCCTTAATCTAAATGCGAACGATAACTTCGCTCAAGAGATCCGTCTCGCTGCGTAATGCGGTGCCACGAATTTCGACCTAAAGCCCTAACGTCTTAGCAGCGTTAGGCGGGGCCCGAGGGGAGCCTGGCAACAGCAATCCCCTCACCTCATCCCCCTTGCGAAGGCTCCCCTCGATCACTTCTTGGGAAACTGGGGGAGCCTGGCAACAGCAATCCCCTCACCTCATCCCCCTTGTTAACGTGCCACTTCCTCGTGCTTCGACAGGCTCAGCATGAGGAAGATTTAGAGGCCTGTTCCATTCATCCTCATCCTGAGCCTGTCGAAGGAC
>CAISGS010000004.1 GCA_903884915.1 uncultured Caulobacteraceae bacterium
CCCCCTCAAGGGGGGAAAGGGCTTTTCTTCTCTAGCCCTCTCCCTGTGGGAGAGGGTTGGGTGAGGGCCTTGTTTTCTTGCTTGCCCCTACTTCAACCCCATCAAGCTACGCAAAACGGGCGTCCGATTGGCCACCCAATAGCCCGCCCAGCAGGCAAGGCCTGTGCTGGCTATGATCACGCCCGCCTCCACCGCGACGGGCAGACCCATATGCTTGATGGCAAAGGCGGTCAGGACAATGGCGGTCTGATGGATGATGTAGAACGGAAAGACCGCTCGCGTGAGCAGGGTCAAGGTCGGGCTGCCGCGATGGATGTGGCGATGGGCATAGCCAAACAGGGCCGCAATCACCAGCCAAGCATAGGTCGAGCGTAATAGATGGGTCTCAAACCCGACCGGCGTGCCATTGGCCAGCTGAAAGCCGAGGCGGGGGCTGAACAGCGCAATGATCAGGGCCCCTGCGGCGGCATAATGGCGCCAAGCCACAAACCGCGCCCAAGCCTTGTCCATCTTGGCCAGACCTAGGCCAAGCATAAAGGCAAAGCCAAAATGCAGGTGGGCATAGAGATCATCCCAAAGGATGATGGTCTCTGGATGGTTCGGATAGACGAGGGCTCGCAAGGCCAAGAACCCAGCAATCGGGAACAGAAAAAGCCCCGGCCCTGCCATCAGGCGGTTCAATGCGCGGTCGAGCCACGGCAATAGCGTCCAAACCATGGCCGCGACCATGGTGTAGAGCCAAAGATAGCCGACAAACCACATATGGTTATAGGTCGGCAGGAAGATGCCAAAACTCTGATCGCCGCTGAGATACCGGCCCCAAAATTCCAGATAGCCGCCGCTAAAGCGCCGCATCTCTGTCAGTTGAACCCACGACTGCGGGGGCACGATCACGAGGGCTGCGAACAGGAACGGCACCAAAAGACGCAGGCTTCGCTCGCGCATCAGGACGCGGCCCGAGGTGCGGCGATCGGCGATCTTCTCGCCCATGAACCGCGTGGCAATCCCAGAAATCACGAACAACAGGGTCAGACGCCAAGGGTTCATCAGACCCATGGCCAGCGTCAGGTCCGGTAAGATGTGGGTACTTTTGACGTGCCACCACCAGGGGGCATAGACCATGCCCACATGGTAAAAGATCAGCAGAAAAAAGGCCCCGACCCGCAGGGCATCGAGATCATAGCGCCGAGAGGAGGGCGTGGCGTCCACTCAGGAGACGCTTTCCCGGGCGCGGGCCTCGACCTTGGCGCGGGGGACAAGGCGCAGGGTCGAGCTGGCCTTGGCCATGACCTCGCCCTTGGTATTGAGCAGGTGGGCTTCCATGAAGCTGGTCGACTTGCCGCGTCGCTCGACCCAGGCCTCGGCAATGACAAGGCCGGGACTGGTCGGGGCAAAGAAGCTGACCTTCAGTTCCAGCGACATGGGCGTGTAGTCAAAGCCGGTGACCGCCATAATGCCGTGGGCCATGGCCGCATCCAGCCAGCCGGTAATGAACCCGCCCTGAACCACGCCGCCCGAATGGCACATATGCAGTCCGGCCAAATATTCCAGCTTGGCCCGTCCGGTCTCAGCATCCATCAGGATGATCCGTTGCAGACCCAAGGTCTGGGACAGGGCGTCTTGTGGCGGTGAAGCGGTCTGGTCGGTCATGGCAAGCTCCAATGGGGTAGAGATTGATTATCGACCGGACCGGGGCCTGTCTTGGGTTATTTTGACCGGGATGGGGCGATTGTCAGCAAA
>CAISGS010000005.1 GCA_903884915.1 uncultured Caulobacteraceae bacterium
CATGACCGTTCAGCAGCTTTTAGGCGTCAATATGGGCGTCCTATCGATCTATATATTTTTCGGTCTAATCGCGGTGGAACTGGTTGCCATCAAGCTCTTCAAGGCTAAGGGTGAGGTTCCCGCCAAGGATAGTATCATCAGTATCGGTATGGGCCTGCTTAGCGACCCGATGAATGCCCTGTCAGCGGTCATTACCCTCGGCATCCTGTCCTTTGTGCAGCCCTATCAAATCCAGAAACTACCGCTGAACTGGACCATGTTTGCGCTCTGTTTTGTGCTCGATGATCTGCGCTTCTACACCCATCACCGCATCGCCCATCGCTGCCGCTGGGTCTGGGCCATGCATGTGGTTCATCATTCGAGCCAGAACTACAACTTCCCCATCGCGCTTCGTCAGGCCTGGACCAAGCATTTTACCGGCACCATGTTGCTGAAGATTCCGCTGGTGCTGGTCGGTTTTGACCCGGTGATGGTCACCTTCTGCGGCGTGCTTAATGCCACCTATCAGTTCTTCCTCCATACCGAGACCATCGATCGGATGCCGCGCTGGTTTGAATATATCTTCAACACCCCGTCACACCATCGGGTCCATCACGGCAATAATCCGCGCTATCTGGATACCAACTATGCCGGGGTTCTGATCATTTGGGACCGCATGCTTGGCACCTTTGCAGAGGAAGATCGCGCGGATCGCCCTGTCTATGGTCTGGTGAATAATCTCAACAGCTTCAATCCGTTCACGATCCTGACCCATGAATATATTGGCATTGCCAAGGACGTGGTTCAGCGCGGTCTGACGCCCTTGCAAAGGCTGGCCTACATCTTTGCGCCGCCGGGATGGAGCCATGATGGGTCACGTCAGTCGTCGCTCGACATCAAGCGGCAAGCCGGACTGATCGCGGCGGAGCCGGTTCCTGCTGAAAAGGCGGCCTGAACCATGCCCGTTCATTATGCCCTGTCAGACGGTTTGGTTGGTGTTCTTGGAATGTGGGGCCTCTGGACCTTGGCCCGGCGCGGCCAGCTTCTGGCGGGCCTTGGTCTGGGTCTCTTTGGTTTGGCCGGATTGATTGGCGTCGTTAGGATCACAAGCGGTCTGATCGAGCCGATGGCGGTGCTTCACAAGTCGGTGTCGCAACTGGGCGGTTTGGCCGGGTTGATCCTGATCCTGAGCGGTTTGGTGCGTCATCTGGGCCTGAAGGTTCCTGCGCTCGGCGTACTCGCTGCAGCAACTGTGGCTGTGGCCATCGCAGTTCGGATGCCTGCGGTCGGGCAGGGGCTGTTCGCTGCAGGCCTATTGGCTGGGATCGTGGTTCTGGCCGTGGCGCCGGGGGCCGTGAGTTTGCGGGCGCAGTCGGCTCTAGCCTTCGGACTGATGCTGCCCAACGTGCTTTTGCTGCGCAGTGCCCCGGCCCTAAACCCTGATCTGCGCTGGCATGCTTACCATCTGATCGTCGCCCTCTGGCTGCTGCTTTTGCCCTTTTGCCTGAGTGAGCGCGTGAAGGCCGCGCCAGAGGCTGCCTAACCGAAAATCAAATCGGGACCAGCCCTTTACTTTCAAGCGCGATATGGTCGAAGTGGGGAAACCAAACAAAAATCCCGGAGAGGATCCCCCATGAGCAGCCAAAGCCAGTTCGGGTTCAACCCCAATGACGATCTCAACGACCTTCGCATGAGCGAAGCCTCGGCCCCGCTCTATGAGCACGTCAAGCGCTTCATCGCCGAGACCGTGACCCCGATGCAGGACGAGTTCCGCAAGCTCGGTGAAGGCAATCAGGATCGTTGGAACTTTGCGCCCGGCCAACTGGACGTGCTGGAAGTGGCCAAGAACAAGGCCAAGGCTGAAGGCCTGTGGAACTTCTTCCTGCCCGACGCAGAAACCGGCGTGGGCCTGAACAATCTGGACTATGCCTATATCGCCGCAGAACTTGGCAAGGCCCCGATGGCCTCTGAGGTCATGAACTGCTCGGCGCCCGACACGGGCAATATGGAAGTGCTCGAACGGGTCGGCACCCACGAGCAAAAGGAGCGCTGGCTCAAGCCGCTGCTGAACGGTGAAATCCGCTCGGCCTACGCCATGACTGAGCCCAATGTCGCCTCGTCAGACGCCAAGAACGTCGCCACCAGCGCTGTCCTCGACGGCAATGAGTGGGTGATCAATGGCGAGAAGTTCTACATCTCCGGTGCCGGTGATCCGCGCTGCAAGATCATGATCACGATGGTCCGCACCAGCCCTGATGCGCCTAGCCACAAGCAGCAGTCGCAGATCTTGGTGCCTATCGACACCCCGGGCGTTCATATCCTCGGCCCCATGCATGTCTTTGGTCAAGACCATGCCCCACGCGGCCATATGCACATCAAGTTCGATAATGTCCGGGTCCCTAAGGATAATATCCTTCTGGGTGAAGGCCGTGGCTTTGAGATCAGCCAAGTGCGCCTCGGCCCTGGCCGTATCCACCACTGCATGCGCACCATCGGGAAGGCGGAAGCTGCGCTGGACATGATGGTCACGCGCGGCGTGTCCCGCGAAGCCTTCGGTCGTAAACTGGCCTATCTCGGCGGCAATGTCGAAATCATCTCCCGCGCCCGGATCGAGATCGAGTCCATGCGCCTGATGGTGCTCAAGGCCGCTAAGGCTATGGATGTTCTGGGCAACCGCGAAGCGCGCGTCTGGGTCAGCATGGTCAAGGCCATGGTGCCAGAGCGGGCCTGCAAGATCATCGATCAGGCCATGCAGATCCACGGCGCCACGGGCATCTCGCAATGGACCCCACTGGCCGGTCTCTATGCCGATGTCCGCCACCTGCGCTTTGCCGACGGTCCCGATGAGGTCCACCACATGGTCGTCGGCCGCAACGAGATCCGCCAATATGAGGCTGCCGCCGCGAGCTAGGTTGTAAAACAAGGCCCCTTAAGTCTTCCTCGTGCTTCGACAGGCTCAGCATGAGGAAGGCTGAGAGGTCAGCACTGTTCCATTCATCCTATCCTCATCCTCATCCTCATCCTCATCCTCATCCTCATCCTCATCCTCATCCTCATCCTCATCCTGAGCCTGTCGAAGGACGAGGATGAGACCTCCCTCCACCACGGGACCCTCACCATGAGCTTCACCACCCCCCTGATCCTTTCTGGCCCCTTGCGTCAGCCTCACCAGATGTTGGCCGATCAGGAATATGGCGGCCATAGCTCGATCCATGATGATGCCATGGCCGAGAAACTGGGCTTTCGGGCTGGTCCCATTGAAGGGCCCACCCAATTCAGTTTGTTCCCGCCCTTGCTGGCCCAGATTTGGGGACAGGCTTGGTATGAGCGCGGCTGTCTCTCGTCCCACTATCTGAACATGGTCATTGAGGGTGAAGAGGTTCAGGCCTTTGCCGAGGTCCCGCCCGCGGGGGCCACCTCGACCCGGGTCTGGGCGCAGAAGGCCGATGGGACGCCCGTTCTTGAGGCCAGCGCCAGTATCGGCCCGGACTTTGGTCAGACCCTGCTGGAAAAGCGCATGGCCGACCTGCGCCCGCCTGAAAAGCTGCTGATCCTCGAAGATCTGCATGTCGGCATGACCGGCGCGGTTGATGAGCCTGTGCGGATGGAGCCGGACCAGCATATGGGCGCGCTCTATCCCTTCAGTCTCAATCAAAAGCTGGCAGTGATCACCGAGACCTCGCCTTGGTATTTCGACCCCGCCTCATCACCTTGGGGGCGGGCGATCATTCCTTTGGAGATGATCAGCGTCTTGGCCGAATATTCCAGCCGCCAAGCGGCCTTCCCGGTTAAGGGACCGGCGGTGGGCCTATTTGCCGATCAGGAGATCCGCCTGATCGACGGGCCTCTGTTCGTCGGTGAGGACTATATTATTCGCCGCGAGATCGCCGCCTTGGCCGAAAGCCGCCGGACCGAATCCTATTGGGTCCGCACCCGCATCTTTGATGCGAGCGGCAAGAAACAGGTGGCGGAGATGCTGCTCAACCACGCGACCTTGAAACATTCCTATGCGGGCTATGCCGAGGCCGGCTGAACCAGCAGATGCGGGCCAAGCTCTGAAATGGACTTGGCCCCGGTCAGGGCCATGGCCACGCGCATTTCGCGCTCGATCAGGCTGAGCAGGTGGCTGACCCCGGCTTGGCCGTGGGTGGCAAGGGCGTAGATATAGGCCCGGCCAAGCAGCACGCCTTGGGCGCCTAGGCTCAGCATCCGAACCACATCCAGACCGGATCGAATGCCGCCATCGGCCAGCAGAGTGATCTGGCTGCCAACCGCGCCTGCGATGGCGGGCAGGGCGCGGGCGGTCGAGAGGACGCCGTCCAGTTGACGACCCCCATGGTTGGACACGACCAGACCATCGGCGCCGAACCGAACCGCGTCCTTGGCGTCCTCTGGGTCCAAAATGCCCTTGATGATGATCTTCCCGGGCCAGAAATCGCGCACCCACTGAATGTCGCGCCAACTGATCGAGGGATCAAAATTGGCCCCGATCCAGCCCATATAGTCTTCCAGTCCAATGGCCTTACCCAGATAGGCGGAGATATTGCCAAGGTCATGGGGGTGTCCCAGAAGCCCGACATCGAGCGCCCATTGCGGCTTGGTCACGGCTTGGGTCATCCGGCGCAGCGGGGCCATAGGGCCGCTCATTCCGGCATGGGCGTCGCGATAGCGCGAACCGGGAACCGGCATATCGACCGTAAAGATCAGGGTGGTGATCCCTTGGGCCAAGGCGCGTTCCAAAACGCTCTTCATGAAGCCGCGATCCTTGAGCACATAGAGCTGGAACCAGATCGGCTTGCTGACCGCCGCGCTGACCTCTTCGAGCGAGCAGACGCTGACGGTCGAGAGCGTATAACCAATTCCAGCCTTCTCAGCGGCCCTAGAGGCCTGCACCTCGCCGCGCCGCGCATAGATGCCAGCCAGTCCGACAGGGGCAAGGGCGATGGGCATGGCGAGGTCTTGATCAAACAGGCGGGTCTTGAGGCTGATATCGGCCACATCGCGAAGAACCCGTTGGCGCAAGGTCACATCGGACAGGTCGCTGACATTGCGCCGTAATGTGTGCTCGGCATTGGCACCGCCATCGAGATAGTCGAACAGGAAGCGCGGCAGTCGGCGGCGCGCGGCCTCGCGATAGTCTGTCGGCGCTGAAATGATCATTGGCTCGGTCCCGTTCCGGCGCTTGGCCCCAGACTAGACCGCTTTGACGATAGGTTTTCTATCCTTTTGGACGCGATCCTAGAAAAATCCGTTTCACATTTGCGCAGGACAGGTCAGCTTGGCATCAACGCGATGGGTCCAATCCGGCCATCGATAGTATTTGGGGGCAGGGCGCTCGCCTTGCCCATGACGGGAGCTAAAGCCATGACCGAACAGACCCCCTATGTACCGCCGAAAATCTGGTCCTGGAACAAGGACAATGGCGGCCAGTTTGCCAATATTAACCGCCCGATCGCGGGTGCGACCCATGAGAAGGAATTGCCGATCGGACGCCATCCGCTTCAGCTCTATTCCTTGGGCACCCCCAACGGCGTTAAGGTCACGGTCATGCTGGAGGAGCTGTTGGCTCTGGGCCACAGCGGCGCGGAATATGATGCTTGGCTGGTTCGCATCAATACCGGCGACCAGTTCAGCAGTGGCTTTGTCGCGGCCAATCCCAATTCCAAGATCCCCGCCCTTGTCGATCGCAGTGGCCCTGAGCCGATCCGGGTCTTTGAGTCCGGCGCGATCTTGATGTACCTCGCCGAAAAGTTTGGTGAATTCCTACCAACCGGCGGCAAGGCCCGCGCCGAATGTCTGTCTTGGCTGATGTGGCAGATGGGTAGCGCGCCCTATCTGGGCGGCGGCTTTGGCCACTTCTATGCCTATGCGCCGTTCAAGATTGAATATGCCATCGACCGGTTCGCCATGGAGGTGAAGCGTCAGCTCGACGTGCTCGACCAACATCTGGCCACGAACCAGTATATGGCCGGGGATGACTATACGATTGCCGACATGGCCATCTGGTCCTGGTACGGCGCTATGGCCAAGGGCATGCTCTATGAGGGCGGTGAGTTCTTGCAGGTCCAGACCTATACCAACCTGATCCGCTGGACCGATCAGATTGCGGAGCGTCCGGCCGTCAAGCGTGGGCGCATGGTCAACCGTCCCTTCGGCGACCCAGCCAGCCAACTGCTCGAGCGTCACGATGCCAGCGACTTTGATCTGCGTACGACCGATAAGCTCAACGCGCAGAGCTAAGGGGTATTACGACCCTAGGGCGTAGGGATTGACCATCTGAAGGGGTTGGTCTATCCAATTAGATAGGGTGTCGGCTCTTTGCAGAGTCGGCACCCGCAATTTGCACCGGTACCGGGAACACAGTGCGAGCGGCTTGCTGCTCTAGTCTGAGGCTATCCCTGTAACTGTAAGCGGCGAGTGCGACGTGCGGGTATTTCGGCAACGAAATACAGCCACTGGATCAAAGGCCCTAGGGCCATAGTCTGGGAAGGTGTGCGTCAATCGATGACCCGTGAGCCAGGAGACCGACCGGTGCAGGTCGCTCATGCCGTGGCTCAGGGACTGGCCAAGGCGCGAAATGATCTCGTCAGAGCGACGAACGAGCGGTGGGAGCCGTATCGGACCGTGCGGGTGAGCGTCTTTGGGCGTCGGTTCATCAGCGCGGGCTGACCGTTTGCGCGGACGCTCCGGCCATTGTCGCTGGCTGCCCGAGGTTATTTTGATGAGCCGTTCCTTCCTGTCGTTGCTTTTGGCGACGGCTGTTCCCCTCTGGCTATGCGCCAGTCCTTCCCTTGCTGCGGATAGCGCTGATGAGTTGATCGTGACCGCCAGTCGCTCTGGCGTCGCCGTTCCGCAGCATCTGCTCGGTTCGTCCGTGACGGTGCTGGATGCCAGCACCCTTGCCGAGCGCCAGACCCGCGACGTCGCCGACATCCTGCGTGACGTTCCGGGCCTTGCAGTCAATGTCTCGCCGGGTCTGACCCAGATCAGAATGCGCGGTGCTGAGGCCAACCACACGCTGGTTCTGGTCGATGGGATCGAAGTTTCCGATCCCTTCTATGGTGAGTTTGATTTTGGCACCCTGCTCGCTGATGACGGGGCGCGGATCGAGGTCTTGCGGGGTCAGCAGAGCGCGCTCTATGGCTCTGAAGCTATCGGCGGCGTGATCCATTATATCTCCGGCAGCGGTCAGGATGCGCCCGGCGCGAGCCTGCGGGTCGAGGCCGGGTCCTTCGGAACCGTCAACAGCGCCGCCCGCTGGGCTGGGGCCACGCAGGGGCTGGACTATGCCGTGACCGCCTCGCTGACCAGCCGTGATGGGACTCCCAACAGCCGTAGTGGCTCACGCAAGCTGGGCAAGGATGCCTTGGCCACGGCGTTCAAGTTGTCCTACGGGCTGAACGATCACCTGAAACTAACCGCCGTCGGGCGTTATGGCGCGGTGCAGGAGGATATCAATAACAGCGACAGTGATCCGGATTCCAAGACTTTTGGCTATATCGTCGACTCTCCGGGCACGGGCTACCGTAACATCGGCCTGTACGGGCTGGTTCGAGCCGATTGGTCTGGTCTCGACGGACGCTGGACGCAATCCCTCACCCTCCAGGCCGCCGATACGGACCGCAAGGGCTATAGCGACGACCGCCGTTCTTCTGGTGATCAGGGCAAGCGCCAGAAGGGTTCCTATGAGACCAGTCTCTTGCTGGGCTCTGGACCGGTTCAGGACCGTCTGACCTTCGCCGTCGATCAAGAGCGCGAGCAGTTTCGCAATACGGACCCCAGCGGCTTTGCCTTTACGGGCACAAGGCGCCTGAACAATACCGGCATTGTGGCCATGATCGACCACACGGTCGGGGACAAACTCGCCATCGGGGCCTCGATCCGGCGCGATCTGAATGACCAGTTTGCCGATGCCACCACCTACCGGGTTCAGGGTAGCTATCTGGCCTTGGCGAATATGAGGCTCCATGC
>CAISGS010000006.1 GCA_903884915.1 uncultured Caulobacteraceae bacterium
CCGAGGCCAAGAAGATCATTCTGGCCGGAACAGGCTCGACCAAGATCAAGTTCGCCTATGATGATGGCGCGCGCCGCTATGACGTGACCAAGCCCTTTGAGGGGGTGGTGACCAATATGGAACGCCGCTGGCGCGAGACCGACAGCGCTTGGGTGCGCGAAGAACTGTCGCGCTATCAGTCCGACACCCCGTGCGAGGCCTGCGACGGCTATCGCCTCAAGCCAGAGGCCAAGGCGGTGAAGATCGTCGGCAAGCATGTCGGCGAGGTCTCCGAACTGCCGATCCGCAAGGCGCAGGAATGGTTTGAATCACTCGAGGGCCAACTGACGCCCAAACAGATGGAGATCGCGCGGCGGATCTTGAAAGAGATCAATGATCGCCTGAGGTTCTTGGTCGATGTCGGGCTGGACTATCTGAACCTATCGCGCGCCTCGGGCACCCTGTCGGGCGGGGAGAGCCAGCGCATCCGCTTGGCCAGCCAGATCGGGTCGGGCCTGACGGGCGTGCTCTATGTGCTGGATGAGCCGTCCATTGGCCTGCACCAGCGCGACAATACCCGCCTCTTGCAAAGCCTGCGCGGTCTGCGCGATCTGGGTAATTCGGTGTTGGTGGTCGAGCATGACGAGGAGGCCATCCTCACCGCTGATCATGTCATCGATATGGGGCCAGCGGCGGGTATCCATGGTGGTCACATCGTCGCCGAGGGCACGCCAGACGACATTATGGCCAATGCCAACAGCTTGACCGGCCAGTACCTGACCGGCGCGCGGGAAATTGCCGTCCCGGATGGCCGCCGTCCGATCAACCGCAAGAAGATGCTCAAGGTCACCGGCGCGCGGGGCAATAATCTGCGCAACATTACCGGCGAGATTCCGGTCGGGGTCTTTACCTGCATCACCGGCGTGTCGGGCAGTGGCAAGTCAACCTTCACCATCGAGACCCTCTACAAGGCCGCCGCGCGCCGCATCAACAATGCCAGCGAAGGCCCCGCCGCCCACGACCGGATCGAGGGTCTGGAGCATTTCGACAAGATCATCGATATTGACCAGTCGCCGATTGGCCGCACGCCGCGCTCGAACCCGGCGACCTATACGGGGGCCTTCCAGCCGATCCGCGACTGGTTCGCCCAGCTTCCGGAATCCAAGGTGCGCGGCTATGGCCCGGGCCGGTTCAGCTTCAACGTCAAGGGCGGGCGCTGCGAGGCCTGTCAGGGCGATGGTCTGATCAAGATCGAGATGCACTTTTTACCGGACGTCTATGTCACCTGCGACATCTGCAAGGGCCGCCGCTATAACCGCGAGACGCTGGAGATCCTGTTTAAGGGCCAGTCCATCGCCGACATTCTCGACATGACCGTCGAAGAATCCGCCGCCTTCTTCAAGGCCGTGCCGTCGGTGCGCGACAAGATGGAGACGCTCAAACGGGTGGGCCTGTCCTATGTCAAGGTCGGCCAATCGGCCACCACCCTGTCCGGCGGCGAGGCCCAGCGGGTCAAGCTGTCTAAGGAACTGTCCCGCCGCGCGACCGGCAAGACGCTCTATATCCTTGATGAGCCGACCACAGGTCTGCATTTCGAAGACACCAAGAAACTGCTCGAGGTGCTGCACGAGCTGGTCGATCAGGGCAACACGGTCGTGGTCATCGAGCACAATCTCGACGTCATCAAGACCGCCGACTGGCTGGTCGATTTTGGACCCGAAGGCGGCGACGGCGGCGGCATGATTGTGGCGACGGGTACGCCCGAAGATGTGGCCAAGTCCAAGGACAGCTGGACCGGAAAATATCTTGCTGAGGTGTTGGAGCGCCATGAAACCCGCCGAAAGGCCCGCGCCAAGGCCCTGACGTCGAAGAAGACGTAAGGTGGAAGAATGAGGGGGCGGTGGATGAACACCCCCCCACTCCCAACCCTCTCCCCCTCAAGGGGGGAAAGGGCTTATCGGTTCTAACCCTCTCCCTGTGGGAG
>CAISGS010000007.1 GCA_903884915.1 uncultured Caulobacteraceae bacterium
GTCCCCTGGGTTGCTTCGCTATGCTCGCAATGACGCGGGGAGGGGGGAGCACCAAACCGCCCTCTGGCTCGCCCACGGGAATCTCTCTAGGATCTCCACAGCATGAACAAGCCAGTGATTCCGCCCGGCGGTCCCGCCGACGGCGACCGTGTCATCGATGAGCCTCTGACCGAAGCGCTGTCCCGGCGTTATTTGGCCTACGCCCTGTCGACCATTATGCACCGGGCGCTCCCGGATGTTCGCGATGGCTTAAAGCCTGTTCACCGTCGTCTCATGCACGCCATGCGCATCCTGCGGCTGGATCCAGAGTCCTCGGCCAAGAAGTGCGCCCGCGTTGTTGGCGATGTGATCGGTAAATATCACCCTCACGGCGATACGGCAGTCTATGACGCGCTGGTTCGCTTGGCGCAGGATTTCGCCCAGCGCTATCCCCTGATCGATGGCCAAGGCAATTTCGGCAATATTGACGGCGATAATGCCGCCGCCATGCGTTACACCGAGTGCCGCCTGACCGATGCGGCGGCGCTGTTGCTGGATGGGATCGACGAGGACGCGGTTGATTTTCGCGCCACCTATGACGGCGAAGATGAAGAGCCAGTGGTTCTGCCCGCAGGTTTTCCCAATCTGCTGGCCAATGGCTCGTCTGGCATTGCCGTGGGCATGGCCACCTCGATCCCGCCGCACAATGCCGCTGAACTGATCGATGCCTGTCTGCTGCTGCTGGAGCGACCAGAGGCCAGCACAGCGGACCTGATGGGTTTTGTTTCTGGTCCAGACTTCCCGACCGGCGGCATCGTGGTCGAAAGCCAAGCCTCGATGCTCGAGACCTATGAGACCGGCCGGGGAGGGGTGCGTCTTCGCGCCCGCTGGCACCTCGAAGAGATCCCACGCGGCGGCTATCGCATCGTCGTCACCGAGATCCCCTATCAGGTCAAAAAGGCCGACATGATCGAGCAGTTGGCCACGCTGATCGAACTGAAGAAGGCCCCACTACTTGGCGATGTCCGCGACGAGTCGGCCGAAGATGTCCGCCTGATCATCGAGCCCAAGTCTCGCAATGTTGAGCCCGAAGTCTTGATGGAGAGCCTGTTTAAGCTCTCGACGCTCGAGACCCGCTTCCCGGTCAATATGAATGTGCTGGATGCGCGCGGCACGCCCGGTGTTATGGGTCTAAAGCAGGCCTTGATGGCGTTTTTGGCGCACCGGCGTGAGGTCTTGATCCGCCGTGCCGGTTGGCGTCTGGCCAAGATTGAACAGCGTCTGCATATTTTGGAAGGCCTGCTGATCGTCTTCCTCAATCTGGACGAGGTGATCCGCATCGTTCGTTTCGAGGACGAGCCCAAGGCCAAACTGATCGAAACCTTCACCCTGACCGACATTCAGGCCGACGCCATCCTCAACACGCGCCTGCGCCAATTGGCCAAGCTCGAAGAGATGGAACTGCGCCGCGAACATGACGAGTTGGCCAAGGAACGCGATGGCCTGACCGCCTTGCTGGCTTCGGATAAGAAGCAGTGGAACCTTGTCGGCGTTGGCCTTCGGGCGGTGCGCAAGGTTCTGGGACCTGACACCGTCGTTGGAAAGCGCCGCACCAGCTTTGCTGATGCGCCGCAGGTTGATGCCGCCGCCGCCATCGAGGCTATGATTGTGCGCGAGCCGATCACGGTCATTGTCTCGGAGCGCGGCTGGATCCGGGCGGCCAAGGGCGCGGTTCAGGACCCCTCGGAATTGAAATTCAAAGAAGGTGACAAGCTCGCCTTCCTCGTCCCGGCTGAGACGACGGACAAGCTGTTGCTGTTCGCCTCCGATGGCCGGTTCTTCACCGTCGCCTGCGATAAGCTGCCGTCGGCGCGTGGCCATGGCGAGCCGCTGCGCCTGATGGTCGATATCGAAGATTCTGTGCGGATCTTGGACGTCTTCCCGCACAAGCCGGGTCGCAAGCGGGTCATTGCCTCCAAAGCGGGTTACGGCTTCATTCTGCCTGAAGATGAGGCCTTGGCCTTCCGACGCGCAGGCAAGCAGGTCCTGACGGTCGATGAGGCAGGCGCTTGCCTCAGCCTCGACGTTGCCGATGGCGATCACCTGGCGGTCATTGGCGACAATGGCAAGATCTTGGTCTTCAAGCTGGATGAGTTGCCTGAAATGGTGCGCGGCAAGGGCGTGAAGCTTCAGTCCTATCGCGAGGGCGGTCTGCGCGATGCGCTGGTCTTCACCAAGGCTGCAGGTCCATCCTGGATCGACAGCGCCGGTCGCAACCGCGCTTGGACCGACTGGGCTGGCTGGATTGCTCGCCGTAGCAGTGCGGGTAAGGCCGCGCCAAAGGGCTTTGCCTCGAAC
>CAISGS010000008.1 GCA_903884915.1 uncultured Caulobacteraceae bacterium
GCAGCGACCACGAATCCTACGCCCACATGGCCATTCTCAGCCCCGCAACGCGGGCCGAGCTGTCGCGGGACTTTGCGTGATTCCATTAAGGGTCAGGGTGTCTCTGGACAGGCTGGTGCCCTAAGGTTAGCCTAGAGGCCGAGTGATCGCTGATCACCTATTGAGTGTTTGCGTGAAGGATCGGCCCGGCCATGAGTGATACCCATTTTGACGTGATCATTGTTGGCGCAGGCCTTTCGGGGGTTGGCGCGGCGCGTCACCTGCAGCTCAACTGCCCGGGCAAGACGTTCGCGCTGCTAGAGGGCCGCGACTCTATTGGCGGGACTTGGGACCTGTTCCGCTATCCGGGCATTCGGTCCGACAGCGACATGTATACGCTCGGCTATTCCTTCCGCCCTTGGAAGGAGTCCAAGGCCATCGCCGACGGTCCGTCGATCCTGAAATATGTCAAGGACACGGCCTCGGAAGCCTCCATTGACCAACATATCCGTCTTAGCCATCAGGTCAAGCGGGCCAGCTGGTCCACCGCCGATGCGGCTTGGACCGTCGAGTGCGAGGTTGGGCCAGACAAGACCGTCACCCAACTGACCTGCAACTTCCTCTTTATGTGCAGCGGCTATTATAGCTATGCGGGCGGCTATACGCCGGACTTTGCGGGCACCGAGCGCTTTGCCGGCCAGATCATCCATCCGCAAAAATGGCCGCAAGATCTCGACTATGCGGGTAAGAAGGTCGTGATCATCGGCAGTGGCGCAACGGCGGTGACTTTGGTGCCCGAAATGGCCAAGACCGCCGCCCACGTGACCATGCTGCAACGCTCGCCGACCTATATTGTCGCGCGTCCGGACTATGACGCCGTCGCCGACTGGCTGCGCGCCCGTCTGCCCGCCAAGCTGGCCTATAGTTTGACCCGCTGGAAGACCGTGCTCTTGGGCATGTATTTCTTCCGCATGTGTCGCAAGGCCCCAGACCGGGTCAAGGCCCTGTTACTCAGCGGCGTGCGCGCGGCGCTCGGTCCTGATTACGACATCAAAAAGCACTTCACGCCGAAATATAACCCGTGGGAACAGCGCCTGTGCCTGGTGCCCAATGGCGACCTGTTCACCTCGATCAAGGAGGGCAAGTCTAGCGTCGTCACCGACCAGATCGAGACCTTCACCGAGACCGGCCTGACCCTGAAATCGGGCGAGACCTTGGAGGCGGATATTGTCGTCACCGCCACGGGCCTGAACCTCGAGCTGCTCGGCGGTCTTCAGGTCACCATCGACGGCGTGGCCACCGATGTGTCCAAGACCCTCAGCTATCGCGGCATGATGTATAGCGGCCTGCCCAACCTGGCGGCCTCCTTTGGCTATACCAACGCCTCGTGGACCTTGAAGTGCGATCTGACCTGCGAATATGTCTGCCGCCTGATCAACCATATGGACAAGAAGGGTCTGCGTCAGGCGACGCCGGTCCTGACCGATCCATCAATGGGCACCGAGCCTTGGCTGGACTTCTCGTCCGGCTATGTCACCCGCTCGATCGACAAGTTCCCCCGCCAAGGCGACCGCGCCCCGTGGAAGCTGCACCAGAACTACGCGTTGGACATCATGAACCTGCGGTTCAGTTCGCTGGATGATGGGGTGATGCGCTTTACCAACCCGGCGAAGGTGAAGGCCGCTAAGCGGGTTGCTGAGACGGTTTAGGGTTTGGGGTGATTGGATCGTGACGGAAGGGGCGGCATCTGAGCGTGCCGCCTTTTTTTATCGGTCACGGTCTGGGCAGCGAAGATCGATAGGATCAAACAAAGCCCTTTCCCCCTTTGAGGGGGGAGAGGGTTGGGTGA
>CAISGS010000009.1 GCA_903884915.1 uncultured Caulobacteraceae bacterium
CTCTAAAGGATCACGAGGGATGGGATGAAAAGGCTTCGGGGGCCGAGCCGCCCGTCGCCCAATCTAACAGTTGAACAGTGTGCAGCACCGGCGTGCCCGTCCGCGCAGCAATCTGGGTGGCGCAGCCGATATTGCCGGTCGCGATGACATCGGCGGACAGCTTGGCGATATGGGCGACCTTTCGATCCCCCAACTGACCGGCGATCACCGGCTGTAGGATATTGTAGGTCCCCGCTGAGCCGCAGCACAGATGCGCCTCCGCCGGCTGCCGGACCTGATATCCAGCCGCTGTCAGTAGGTCTTGCGGCGCGCGGGTGACCTTTTGGCCATGTTGCAGCGAACAGGCCGACTGATAGGCCACGATCAGGCCTGGGGGGCGCGTCACCGTAGGCAGGCCCTTGGCGGCGACAAATTCGCTAATATCCATGGCCAGACTGGAGACCTGCTCGGCCTTGGCGGCATAGGCCGGGTCAGAGCGCAACATGAAGCCATAGTCTTTAATCGTGGTGCCACAGCCCGAGGCCGTGACGATGATTGCGTCTAGGCCCGCCCCCTCAATCTCAGCCATCCAGGCATCGACATTACGCCGCGCGGAGGCCAAGGCGGCCGCCTCTTGGCCCAGATGATGGACCAGCGCCCCGCAGCAGCCTGCATTGGGGGCCACCACCACCTCATAGCCCATCCGGCTGATCAGACTGGCAGCGGCATGGCTAATTTCAGGGCGCAGGACCGGCTCGGCGCAACCGCCCAGCATCGCTACCCGGCCAAGGCGCGCGCCCTGCGCCTCTGCCCCCTTGGTCGCCAAGCCCTTGGCAGGCTTGGCGGGGGCAAGGGCCAGCATGGCGCTAAGCGATTGCAGCGCCTTAATCGACCTCAGGAGGTGTGCAAATGGCCGCGCCAGCTTTGCCAAGCCAAGGGCGCGCCTGAACCGCGCTGGATAGGGCAAGACCGCCGCCAGAACGCGCCGCATGATCCGGTCCAGAAGGGGGCGACGATAGTGGGTCTCGATGTAGGTGCGGGCATGGTCGATCAGGTGGCCATAATGGACGCCGGACGGACAGGTCGTCAGGCAGGACATGCAGGACAGGCAACGGTCAATATGTTTGACCACCTCCGCCGTCGGCTGTTGCTGCTGTTCCAGCATCTCCTTCATCAGATAGATGCGCCCGCGCGGGGAATCCAGCTCGTCACCGAGCAGCACATAGGTCGGGCAGGTAGCGGTGCAGAACCCGCAATGGACGCAAGCGCGGATCACCGCTTCGGACTCGGCCATAGCCGGATCGCGGCGCTGTTCTGGGGTAAAGCTGGTGCGCATGGGAGCTTAGATGAACCTCTCGGGATCGAGAATGGCCGCTGGATCGAACCCGTCCTTAACGCGCTGGGTCAGGGCCGCAACGCCGGGGGCGAGCGGGTGCTGGGTGGGGATCGATCGGCGCAGGGCCTCTGGCGCACGGATCAGCATGGCATGACCGCCCAGCGCGCTAGCCACATCGCGCACCCCTTGCCCCCCATCCGTCGTCGGCAGCAACGCCCAGACCAGACCCCCGGCCCAGTCCAAGAGGCAGCGGGCACCATAGGGTTTGAGCTGCTCGGTCACCTCAGACCCCGCCATCGGCGGTACATTGATGCGCCATAGGGTCCCCTCGCCTTGCAAGGGCCGAACATGCTGAACCTGTTCCCACAGAAGGGCGCTGGCCTCAGGCGGCAGGACATCACAGGGCACAGTGGCCCCGAACTGCTCTAGCACCATCTGCACCCGCGCCTTGACCGACGGCTCGAACCCTTCCAGGCGCAGGGCCGTCAGCGTCAGCCCGCCATTGATCTCGGCTGGCAGGTGCGCGGCAGCGGCCACATCGGCTTGCGAGCCAAGGGCCTGACCCATGACCAGACAGGCTAGGCGCTCATCAAGGCCAGACAGGACGACAGTCTGGACCGTCTGGGGTCGGGGCAAGACCTTCAGCGTCACCTCGGTCATCACCGCCAACTGGCCCCACGAATTGGCCAAGAGCTTGGGCAGGTCATAGCCGGTGACATTCTTGACCACCTTGGCCCCGCCCATAAAGGCCTCGCCGCGCCCGGACACGCCGCGCAGGCCTAAGAAATGGTCGCGCACCGCCCCCGCCGTCAGTCGGCGCGAACCGGACACCCCCGCCGCAATCACCCCGCCAAGGGTCGCCGCCGGGGGCAGGCCAAACAGGACCCCATGGTCAAAGGGCTCAAAGGCCAGCATCTGGTTGTTCTGGGCCAGAAGCGTCTCGATATCGGCCAAGGGCGTGCTCGCCCCCGCCGTCAGCACCAGCTCGGGGCCGTCATAGTCGATGACTTTGTCAAAGCCTTTGATCTGCAACAGGGCAGTATCCCGACCGGGCCGACCAATGGCCGATTTGGTGCCGCCGCCGCGCACCTCAAGCCTCTGGCCGCGCGCCGCCGCTTGGCCGACCGCCTCGACCAGTTCATCGGTTCCATAGGGACGCAAGATCTCTTGATCGGTCATCCTAGAACCTTGGCAGGTCTGGGAAGGGCACGGCCCCGTGGTGGATGTGCATCCGGCCCATCTCGGCACAGCGATGCAGGGTCGGGAAAACCTTGCCCGGATTGAGCAAGAGGTGCGGGTCAAAGGCGCACTTGACCCTCTGTTGATGGGCCAGATCGATCTCGGTGAACATGGTCCCCATCAGGTCGCGCTTTTCCACCCCAACCCCGTGCTCGCCCGTCAGGACGCCGCCAACCTCGACACAGAGCCGCAGGATATCGGCGCCAAATTCCTCGGCCCGCTCAAGCTCGCCGGGCTGATTGGCATCATAGAGGATCAAGGGGTGCAGATTGCCGTCGCCCGCATGGAACACATTGGCGACCTTGAGCCCGTAATGGTCTGACAGGGCCGCCATCCGGCGCAGAACCTCGGGCAAGCGCCGCCGAGGGATCGTGCCGTCCATGCAGTAATAGTCCGGCGAGATGCGCCCCACCGCCGGGAACGCCGCCTTGCGCCCCGCCCAGAAGGCCAGCCGCTCGTCCTCGCTGGTTGAGACCCGCGACGTCACCGCCCCGTTTACCGTAGCGATCCTCGCCACCTGCTCGACCAAATAATCGCATTCGGCATGGGGGCCATCGAGCTCGACGATCAATAGCGCCTCGACATCGAGCGGATAGCCCGCATGGACAAAGGCCTCGGCCGCATGGATGGCGGGGCGGTCCATCATCTCCATCCCCGCCGGAATGATCCCCGCCGCGATCACATCGGCCACGCACTGACCCGCTCTTTCGACCGTCTCAAAGCCGAGCAAGAGGGCGCGCGCCGTCTGCGGTTTGGGCAGGATGCGGACCGTCACCTCTGTGACCACGCCCAGCAGCCCCTCAGAGCCGACGACAATGCCCAGAAGATCAAGGCCCGCAGGGTCTAGGTGCTGGCCACCCAGACGTACCACCTCCCCGTCCATCATCACCATCTCGACGCCGAGCACATTGTTGGTCGTCAGGCCATATTTGAGGCAATGGACCCCGCCGGAATTCTCCGCCACATTGCCGCCAATCGAACAGGCAATCTGGCTGGAGGGGTCAGGCGCATAGTAGAAGCCGCGATCCTCGACCGCGCGGGTGATGGCCAGATTGGTCACCCCCGGCTGAACCACCGCCACGCGGCTGTCATAATCAATATCCAGCACCTGATTGAACTTGGACAGGCCCAGCAGGACCCCGTCCTCTAGCGGCAAGGCCCCGCCCGACAGCGAGGTCCCCGACCCGCGCGGCACCACCTTGACCCCCGCCCCGTTACACCAGCGCAAGATCGCCGACACCTGCGCCGTCGTTTCGGGCAGGACCACGACCAGAGGCACCTGGCGATAGGCCGTCAACCCATCGGACTCATAGGCCCGCAAAGAGGCCGGATCAGAGATCACCCCCTCGCCCGGCACAATCCCCCGCAAGGCCGCCACAATCTCCCCCCGCCGAGACAGAACCGCCCCATCGGGCACAGGCATCTTCACAAACATTCCCCCCAGACAGGCGCTTTAGGAGACTACCCGCAGAGCCGGAGGGGGCCTAGTTGAAAGTGGGGGGATGGCGAGAGGGGTAGACTTTTAAAATCGTCAATGCCCTATTCCTACCCTGAGGCGAGCCGGGGATGAAGATTGTTGACA
Source organism: uncultured Caulobacteraceae bacterium (assembly GCA_903884915.1). Lineage (GTDB taxonomy): Bacteria > Pseudomonadota > Alphaproteobacteria > Caulobacterales > Caulobacteraceae > CAISGS01. The sequence goes on from CAISGS010000009.1 coordinate 4,137, forward strand.
CATGTTTACATTCCGCTAGTGTCGTTTGGCTCGAATGGCTAGGCCTCGGCACCCGAACAAAGAGATCGAGGCTGCGGTCCGGTTCGCGGAATCGCAAGGTTGGCGATGGGTCAAGGGCATGGGCCATTGCTGGGGGCGTCTCCTTTGCGAGCACAGTGATCGGGACGGCTGTATCCTTTCGGTCTGGAGCACGCCGAAAAGTGCTGAGAACCATGCCGCAGCCCTTCGCCGGACGGTCAATCGCTGCCCCCATAGGCCAGAGGAGGACGCTGATGAAAACGCATGAATTTGCGATTATTGCTTCGGGCCTCGACCCACGGGCCGACGACTTCGAAGATAGGTTCTTTGAGGCCGGATGCAGTGACGCGACCCTCTCCTTTCAAAAGGGCGCGATCATCCTAGAGTTCGCGCGCGAGGCAGAGACCTTTTCAGCGGCTGTCATATCGGCCTTTAGCGATGTCATGGGCGCTGGGGCCAAGGTCGAACGGTTTGAGCCTGACCCTCTGGTCAACCTGTCCGATATTGCCGCCCGCACGGGCCTTTCGCGCGCGGCCCTGTCTCTCTATGCCAGCGGTGCCAGAGCCGCCAACTTCCCGCCGCCCACCGCCCGGGTCACATCTGACAGCCCCCTATGGGACTGGTGCCTCGTGTCAGAGTGGATGCACGCCCACCAAAAGGTCGATCAACAGGTGGTCACCCGCGCCCGCCTCATGAAGGAAGCCAATAGGATCGTCGAGATGGGCAACATCGAACCCAACCACTTCGCCCAGCAGATGAGATCTCGCGCCGTTGAGTTCGAGGACGCTTAGGCTATTCCACACCGTAGGGCACGGGCATCGTGACATACACTTTTCCGCAGACTGGCGCGTCAGACGAAGACCCGCGGAGCCGAAGGGGGGCTCGTTGAAAGTGGGGGGTGGGTGACGCTTACGCCCCCCGTTTGGCCTCTCCCCATGCTAAACCCCATCGCACCATCTCCCACCACCGTCGGTCGGGGCGCTGCCCTTGTGAGCCTGTCCATGTCCAAGTCTGATCATCAGCCTCACACCCACACGGACCATCATCACCACGATGATCATCACGATCACGGTCACGGGCACCACCACGACCACAGTCATGTACCGGCCAATTTCGATCTCGCTTTCGGCGTGGGGGTGGCACTGAATATTGGGTTTGTGGCGATTGAGGCGACCTATGGGGTGCTGGCCAACTCGCTCGCCCTGTTGGCCGATGCGGGGCATAATCTGAGCGATGTGGCGGGGTTGCTGTTGGCTTGGGGCGCAGCATGGCTGTCTCGGCGCCCGCCGACGGGCCAAAGGACCTACGGCTTTGGACGCACCTCGATCTTGGCGGCGCTGGCCAATGGCATGTTGCTGATGCTGGCCATCGGCGCGATTGGCTGGGAGGCGGTCCAGAGGTTTGGCGCGCCCGAACCGATCCAGAGCCGCACGGTCATGGTCGTCGCTGCCATTGGGATCGTCATCAATGGCCTGACCGCCCTGATGTTCCTGCGCGGACGCAAGGACGACATCAATCTGCGCGGTGCCTTTTTGCACATGGCCTCAGACGCAGCCATATCAGCGGGGGTGGTGGTGGCCGGGCTGGTCATGGGCCTGACCGGCTGGCTGTGGCTCGATCCCGTCGTCAGTCTGGTTCTGGTCGCGGTGGTGGCGCTGGGCACCTGGGACCTGTTGAAGGACTCCGCCGCCATGGCCATCGATCAGGTCCCACGCGGCATTTCCCGCGACGAAGTCCACGCCTATCTGACAGGCCTTGAAGGGGTCACCTCGGTCCACGACCTGCACATCTGGCCCCTGAGCACCACCTCAACCGCCCTCACCGCCCATCTGGTCTGCGAGGATGATCACATCAACGACGCCCTGACCGCCCGCATCGGCGAAGACCTCAAGACCCGGTTCAAGATCGACCACCCCACCCTCCAATTCGAAACCGGAGCCAATCCCTGCCCGTTTGAGCCGGATCATGTGGTTTAGCGTGATGGCGAGGGGTGGTAGGCCTGGAGGGACTCGAACCCCCAACCAGACCGTTATGAGCGGTCGGCTCTAACCATTGAGCTACAGGCCCCCATTTGCGGGTGCAGGGCGAATTAGCACGACATGACGGTGTCATAAAGGCCCGGTTCATGTTCGAGGGACTAGCTTTTTCGGATGGACACAGACGGCGTCGGGCTGTTGGCTGGTCCGGCCCTTTGGAGAGACCCTCATGACCCCTGCCCATCCTCGTCCTTTCGCGCGTCCACTGCGGGTGGCCAGCCTTGGTCTGCTGCTGGTCGGGCTGACTGTCGGTGCTGCCAGCGCCCAGACCCCGGCGAGCCCCAACCCTCTGCTGCACCTGAGCGCCTATGGCGAGGTCAAGGCGGCGCCGGATCGGGCGGCGATCAGTGTCGGGGTCCAGACCCTCGCCCCGACGGCGGCGCAGGCCATGGCCCAGAACCGCGAGCGGATGGCCAAGGTCATGGCCATGTTGATGAAACAGGGTCTGGCGGCGAAAGACATTCAAACCTCGTCCATCGATTTGAATGCGCAATATAGCTACAATCAAAACGAACCACCCAAGCTGACCGGCTATCAGGCCTCGAACGCGGTGACGATCATGGTCAATGACCTGCCGCGCCTTGGGCCAGTGCTGGATGCCGTGGTCGAGGCCGGGGTCAATCAGGTCAATGGCATCAGCTTTGGCTTCAAGAACGCCCAAGGGCTGGAGGACGCCGCGCGGCTGGCCGCCGTAAAGGCCCTAAAGGCCAAGGCCGATCTCTATGCTGGCGCGACGGGATACCGCTCTGTGCGGTTGGTCAACCTGTCCGAAGGCGGCGCCAACCCTGAGCCGCGCACCATAGCCCTGATGGCCATGGCCAAGATGGGCGCAGATGGGGGCTCTACCCCGGTGTCCGGGGGTGAACTCAGCATAAGGATCGATGTGACCGGGGACTATGCGCTGGTCCCCTAGCGCCTATGTCTGCGGCCAGAGCCCGGCCTTGGCGAAGGCGGATTTGAGACGGATCTGCAGCTCGCGGCCGGGCAAGGCGTTCTGGCCCTCCATCGAGACGGCAAAGACCAGATCGCGCTCGGGGCTATTGAGCCGCCCGACCCACCAGCCGACATTGCGCGAGCCATCGGCTTGGCTAGAGCAGGTGCCGGTCTTGCCGCTCATCACCGATGCGCCGCGCGTCTCGTCGATCATGATCTTGGCGACGGTGGCTGTGGTCAGGGGGTTGGTCGACAGGCGGCCCGTATATAGCCGATTGAGGAAATCAGTCTGCTGGCGGGTCGAGATGGTCAAGCCACCGCCGACCTCTGGGCCAAGCCAGAACTGATCGACCGGGCCGGCTGGATCGCCTGACCCATAGTTCATGGCCTTGAGCCGCTTAGCATAGGTGTCATGGCCGATCTGGCGCGCCACCCGCTGGAACCAGGGCACCATCGAGCGCTTAAAGGCGGTCTCTAGATTGGCGTCAATTTCCCAAGACTTCAGCGTCTGGGGCTTGCCATCCCACTTGATCACCTCGTCCGGCTTGATGACGCCCTCATCCAGCCCAATCAGGCTGTTGGCGATCTTGAAGGTCGAGCAGGGCGGCAGGGGCCTCATGCAGGTGGTGTTGGAGCCATAGACATAGACCTCGCGGCCCGTCGCGCGGTCGGTGAGGGTCAAGCAGGTGCCCTGCCCGCCGAAACTGGCGTCGACGATGCGGTTCAGGGCCTCGGCATTGATCGCGGGCGTCTTTGCGCTTCCGGGCAGTAGGGCCTTCTGTTCCGGAGAGCAGGCCGCAACCCCCATAGCCGTCACCATCAAGACGCTAAGCGCGACGCGGTAGACCGACCTGTGGATCACGGAGGCCTCCTTCAGAGGGAACTAAGCAGGGTGCGGAGACGGCTTTTGCCGCCCCCTATCCTTAGCCTATTTACCGGTCCATTGCGGTGCACGTTTTTGTGCAAAGGCCATCGGGCCTTCGACAAAGTCCGCTGACTTGAAGAGCGCCGAGACGGCTGGATATTTGCCTTGGCCGCTGATCGCCTCTTCCAGCGTCTGTTCCAGACCCATCTGGATCGCCTGCTTGGAGGCGCGGATGGACATGGGGCTGCATTCACAGATCATCTGAGCCCAACGATTGGCCACCGCCATGAGCTGGTCATGAGGCACGACCTCATTGACGAAGCCGAGCGCTGCGCCCTCTTCGGCCGAGACCCGGCGCGCGGTCAAGATCATGCCCATGGCCCGCTTCAGGCCGATCTGGCGTGGCAGGCGGTGCAGGCCACCGGCCAAGGCCGCCAAGCCCACCTTCGGCTCTGGCAAGGCAAAGATCGCCTTGTCCGAAGCAATGATCAGATCGCAGGCCAGAGCAATTTCAAAGCCGCCGCCCATAGCCACGCCATTGACCGCTGCGATCAGGGGCTTGGTCAGATCAAAGCGCGAGGTCAGGCCCGCAAAGCCGCTGGGGGGAGAGCCCATCTTGCCGCCCGTTGCCTGATGCTTCAGGTCGTTGCCTGCAGAGAAAGCGCGGTCGCCTGCACCGGTGACAATACCCACCCACTGGTCAGGGTCGGCGGAAAAGTCGTTGAACACCTCGTGCAGCTCGAAATGGGCTTCGGAGTGGAGGGCATTCATCACGTCGGGACGGTTCAGAATGATGGTCGTGATCGGGCCGTTACGCTCGACCTTCACATGTTGATAGGCCATGGATCGTTTCCTCTTATGGTTATGGCTTAGGATATGACGGCTGCGGCGCGGGCGGTCAAACCGCCTTTAGGTCGCGCATATAACGCTTCCAGTTTTCGACATAGTGCAGGGCTGAGCCGGTCAGCATCTGGATCTGACCTTCACTGACCTCGCGGACGACCTTGCCGGGCGCGCCCATGACCATCGAATTGTCAGGGATTTCCTTGCCCTCGGTGATCAGGCAATTGGCCCCGATCAGACAGTTGCGACCGATCTTGGCCCCATTGAGGATGATCGAGCCGATCCCGATCAGGCTATTGTCCCCGACGCTGCAGCCGTGAAGCATGACCATGTGGCCGACGGTGACGTTCTTGCCGATGGTCAGGGGCGCACCATTGTCGGTGTGCAGGACGCTGCCATCTTGAATATTGCTGTTCTCGCCAATCTCGATGGGGTCATTGTCCCCGCGCAAGGTCGCGCCGAACCAGATGCTGGCATTTTTGCGCAGAATGACACTGCCGATCACCACCGCATTGGGCGCGATCCAATAGTCACCTTCAGGCGGCAGAACCGGGGCCTTATCGCCCAAACTATAGACCGTCATCCCGACATTCCTTTTTTCTTATAAAGTTCATGGTTAACCGCTCTGAAAGGCGCGTAGCATCATATTAGTCAGGTGATTCGAGATGGCTATAGCCCTTCGACGGTCACAAGATCAGCCCGCCTCGCCGAGACGGGTTTGGATTGGAAACAGCGGAGTGTCGCGTGTTTCGAACAGGGTTCAGACGGTCCCACGGACTGTCCCGTTCAAGATCGCAAGAAGGGCCATGCGGCCCTGCCCCCAGCGTCGTCGCTGCATCCCATCCTCA
>CAISGS010000010.1 GCA_903884915.1 uncultured Caulobacteraceae bacterium
AGCCCTTTCCCCCCTTGAGGGGGAGAGGGTTGGGAGTGGGGGGTGTTCATCCCCTGCCCTCTCCGCGAAACAGAAATCCAGCGGGTCGTTTTTCGCCTGAGTGAAAGGGTCTGGGTCCCCGCCTGCGCGGGGAACACGGAAGAGAGAAAACAAGGTCCCCTTTGATGCTTCGCATCGCTTCCCCCAGAGGGGGAAGATTTGAACGCGGATGGTCTTCCCCCTCCTGGGGGAAGTACCGGCGAAGCCGGGGTAGGGGGCCCCCTACATCGACCGCCGGATCGGCGCGAGATCGTCGAACTGGGCGTCGCGCTTTTCGGCCTTGGCCTTGAAGGCTTCGGCCATGTCGCGGCCAGAGAACATGCCGGTCTGCCAGGTGGCAATATAGTCCAAGCTGTCCTTGATCGAATGGTCGCGGGCATAGTTGATCATGACCTTCGAACCGGTCACGGCCAGAGGCGCCTTGCTGGCGATCTCGTGGGCCGTCTCCAGCACGTGGGCCAGCAAGGCCTCATGGGTCTCGAACACCTCATTGACCAGCCCGATCTCCTTGGCCTTTTGCGCGCTCAGGCGGCGCCCGGTAAAGGCCATCTCGCGCACCCAGCCTTGGGGGATCAAACCGCAGAGCCGTGGGAAGGTGCCGACATCCGCGGTCATGCCGATATTGATCTCTTGGATACAAAACCAAGCATCCATGCTGGCATAGCGAATGTCGCAGGCTGAAACCATGTCGACTGCCCCACCGATACAGCCGCCCTGAATGGCGACCAGAACCGGCATGCGGGCCTGATCCAGACAGGTGAACGTGTCTTGCAGATGGTGCACATGGTGGCGGAAGGATTCCATCGCCGTGTGGCGGTCTGTCTTTTCGCCCGTACTGCCCGCCCCATCAAAGACCGACAGTTCCATGCCGGCCGAGAAATGCTTGCCCGTCGAGGAGATGACGATGCAGCGGGCGAGGGCCTGATCATTGATCTGGCTTACGATCTGCGGCAGTTCGTTCCAGAAGGCCGGGTTCATGCTGTTGAAGGCCGAAGGCCGTGACATTTGAATATGGGCAACGCCGCCCTCGATGGTGACGTCAAAACAGGTCGATTCAGGTAGGGCGGTGGGGGTCATGGCTCAGCCTCTTGGGTTTGTGACCTTCACCTAAACGCACCAGACCAAAGGGCTCAAGACAAATGCGCGTCAGGGATGGAATTGATGGACAGCCCTGCTTAGTCTAGGCCTAGGGTACAGATCGCGTACCGGTCTGTGTGTCTAAGGTGTCCCATGTCGTCCGAGCCGAACCCTACCGCCCCCTTTGATGAGCCGCGCCGCCGGACCATCACCCTTGATCCAAGCCGGGGGCCGGGGCTGGTGTCGGCCCTTGATTTTGGTGATCCATCGCGCCCGATCGATATCGTCTTTTTCCATGCCAATGGCTTTAACGCCCTAACCTATCGCTCGGTGCTGGGGCCCCTGTCCAAGTCACTTCGGATTTTCGCTGTCGATCAGCGCGGCCATGGCCAAACGACCTTGACCGCCAAGGTCGAGGGGCGGCGATCTTGGGATGATCATCGCTATGACGATATTGCCGTTGTCGATGCCCTCGCCAAAGAGCCGGGCTTTAAGCCTGTCGTGCTGTCGGGCCATTCGATGGGCTCGACCGTCGCCCTCTATGCCGCAGAGGCCCGCCCCGCCTTGGTGCGCAGCGTGGTGATGTTTGACCCTGTGATCATGGACAAGCGCACTCAGTTCATTGGCAGCCTGCCTTGGGTCGGTCCAGACCATTGGGCCAAGTCGCCCTTGGCGCAGGGCGCGCTTCGGCGGCGGTCGGTGTTTGACGATCGCGCCGCTGTGCTGGCGGCCTATACCGGGCGCGGTGCCTTCAAGACCTGGCCTGCCGAGAGCTTGGCCGACTATGTTGAGGGCGGCTTTGTTGACCGGTCCGATGGCAAGGTGGAACTGGCCTGCGCACCCGCTTGGGAAGCCTCGAACTTTTCAGCCATGGCCAACCGGCCTTGGCCCATCTTGGCCAAGGTTCAGCGCCCGGTGAGGATCTTTCAGGCCGAACATGGCTCCACCTGCCGCGTTGGCCCGCATGAGGACTTTGTCAAAACCAACAGGCGCGGGGTCTTGAACATCAGCACCGTACCCGGCACCACCCACTTCTTGCCGCTGGAACGCCCCGATCTGGTGCGCCAAGCCTTGGCTGAGGCTGCGGCCTAACGCTCTAAAGGGTCAGGCCCGGTGTGGCCTGATCCAACAAAAGCGAGCGGGCGGTGTCGCTGA
>CAISGS010000011.1 GCA_903884915.1 uncultured Caulobacteraceae bacterium
GGTTGGTTTGGAAGGCGATCTCGTCGATGACGCCGATGATCTGGGTGATCTGACGTGACGAGGATTCGATCTCGCTCATGGCCGCGACGGCTTGGCTGACAATCACGCCGGACTGTTCTGCGCCGGTCTTGGCGGAATTGACGGCCCGCTTGGCTTGGATCGCTCCGTCGGAGGAGCGGCGCACAGTGGAGGTGATTTCACCCAGAGCGGCGGCGGCCTGCTCCAAGCTGGCGGCTTGGTTTTCCGTCCGGCGCGATAGGTCGTCTGACGCCATCGAGATCTCATTGGTCCCGGAGCGGATCCCGTCCGAAGCCTGACCGATCACCGCCATGGTGTTCTGCAGTTGCTCCATGGCGCCGTTAAAGTCGTCTTGAAGCTTGGTATATTGCGGGGCGAATTTCTGGGTCAGGCGGGTGGTGAGGTCACCGCTCGACAGCTCTGCCAAGGCCTTAGCCAGTGCATCAACCAGCGCGGACTGCTGCTGCTCAGCCTCGGCGAGCGCCGCTTCCTTGGCCTTACGCTCATCATCGAGCGCCTCGATATAGATCGAGATGCTGAAGTCCATATCCAGCATGACGGCCTTGATCAGGGCGACGATCGGGTCAGCCAGATCCGCATCCTTCAGCGGCTTGGTCAGCAGGCCGCCCTTGGGCAGTCGGTCCTTCAAGGTGGCGCGGATCAGCTGTTCGGTGATCAGGGCATAGCCGCCAATATACCAGCGCGGCTCAAGACCGATGCGGGCGTGGACATGACCGATGGTTCGGACGCTGCGCACATAGTCGTCATTGAAATCGGCCGAAGAGATATTGCCCCAGTGCCGCTGTTGGCGAACACCGGCGCTTTCGATGGCGCGGTCATCGCTGAAGAAGCGCTTCACCTCGGGATATTGCCGAACCTGACCATAGAACGTCTCGAGTGCGCCCGGTAATGACCGCTCGATGATGGGCTTGATTGACCGCAGGGCCCGGCCACTGGGTTCATCAAGGCGCATGAAGCTCATACGCTGATTGAGGTCATTATTGGTGGTCATGGCGAAGGCCCCTGGTTCCCAGCATGGCTGGCGACATCACGGTCGATTGTCAGTGATATCGTTTGGTTGATTAAAACTCAGTAAATCCAACATATTAGAAAGTTTTTAATTACGATCTTAGAAAGTCAGGATGAAAATAATCGGCAATTCTCGTAGAAAATTAATTCAATAAATGCGTTGTCCAACCGTGAATTTTTTGAATTTTTTCGGATAAATGATATATAGTTACAAATTATATATAATTTTTTCCGCGGTTTTTATATATTTAGACGATTATATATAAGAGTGTGATCCGATATGATATTTGGTCACTCTCAGGACGGATTGGGTGTGATCATTTTCTGCTATTGATTGGCGTCTGATTGGCCGAAAGGGGCGACCGGCTTTCGCCGCGCCGCCCCCAAAGTGCAAATCAGGGTTACCGATTCACCTGCCGGCTGCCCCTACTTGAAAAGACTTAGCATCATCTGCGTCGACGAGTTCGCGATCGCTAGGGCTTGGACTCCGAGCTGTTGGCGTGTTTGTAGCGATTGGATCTTAGCACTTTCCTTCGCCAGGTCGGCATCCACCAGGTTGCCGATACCGTTATCGATGCTGTCTTGCAGCTTGTTGATGAAGGTAAGGTGCATGTCCAATGCCTTTGATCCGGTACCCAGCTTGGCCAAGGCCGTGCTGACCTTGCCGATGGCGTCGTTGACCGTGGAAATCATGGTCTGAGCGCCTGAGGCGGTGTTGGTTGCAAAGCTTGCCGTGCTGGTGATTCCGGTGAGGATAGCACTCCCCAATGCCAACGATTGGGCCGAAACGGTCAGTTTGTTGGTCCCTGAAGCATTGGCGAGGGCATAGATGCTGGCGCCACCGGTCTTGATCATGTTGGAGCCGTTAAACTCGGCGTTGGCAACGGTCTTGCCGATTTGATCGCGAAGGGCCTTAAAGTCCACATTCAAGGACTCGCGGCTGGCTGTATCTAGCGTCGTATCAGAAGCGGCGAGGGCCTTTGCCTTCATCTGCAGGAGAAGATCTGAAATCGACCCCGCCGCGGCCATCGCCACGTCAATGGTCGATTGTCCGCGCTGCAAAGAGTCGCGGACAGCGTCCAAGGACTTTGAGTTAGCGCGCATCGATTGAGCGATGGCCCAAGTCGACCCATTGTCTTTCGCGGTGTCAACTTTACGACCGGTGGAGATACGATTTTGGCTAAGGGCAAGATCTGCGCCCGTGGCGTTCAGATTTTGCAGGGCAATCATTGCTTGCCCGTTCGTATTGACGCTGTTCAGCGACATGACGATATTCCTTCTTCGAGGTGTCCGGGCTCATTTTAAGTCCGGGGGCATTTTGCCCTATGGCAGGAGCAGAAGTTCAACTCGAGAGTTATCACTACCGTCCAGTACCTCGATGGCTATCACAAGCTATCGAAACTGCGCAAGCCTTAAATTATGATTTTTTGCAAAAAAGTTTGAGGTCACTGACCTTGTGAATTTCGACCCAAGACAGCTCATCCTCGTCGGCATTGGTATAGCTATAGACCACCAAGACGTCGGATCGGCCGGGGTATGACACTCGGTATATCTGATTGAAACTAAACATATCTCCGACCCGGCACTGGAGGCGCGGCTTTAGGTCAGCGCTGGCAAAAACCTGTTCGGCGGTAAACAGGCATCCCGAATAGAAGATGCCAAAACAGCCCTTTCCGGGCATGCCGGGAGAAATTTCGATCCACCGGGGTCCAAGGGACATGGGCTGGTCGGTTATCAGTTTCAGCGTCCAACCCGTCTCGCGCCGCCGCCGTCTCAGGGCCACAGGCGCAGTGCCTTGGGTGTGAATCCGGGCCAAGGCTTGGCGCATAAAGTCGCCCTGTTGGGTGCGGCCGGGCTTGTCGGACAGCCAGATGACCGAGGATTGAAGCTCTGGCTCCCAGTCAAAGCGGGTTCCCGACTTCGGCATGAGGTCGACAATGAGGTCCGACATCTCAACAGCGGGCTGATGGGTCAGGAGGGGCCTTTGCAGCCGGGCAATATGGTCTTTTAGCCCGTGAGACGGCGCGGCTAAGGCGGGCACCGCTGGCAGACCCGCCATAAGGATCAACAGTGACCCCAGCAGAGAGGCGCCAAGACGACCGCTCACGGCATTTGCTTCTGAAACGGCATTACGGGATTGCGCAAATCGCCCTTCAGCTTGGCTAGGTCCGGTGGTGTTGGAGCGGGCAGAGGGAATCGAACCCTCACGACAAGCTTGGGAAGCTCGCAGGCTACCACTACATCATGCCCGCCTAAGATCTGTTCTAGACAATCCCATCTTGCTTGTCAGCAACCGGTTTTGTTGACGAGACGATCTGTCCAGCGCACGATTGGAAAAAATGCACACCAAGGAGACGCCCCATGGCTGACGGCCATTCCCCCTCGACTGAATCTGCCAAGTTCCATGCCATGACCGAAGGCACGGCTGACGATTGGAACATCATCGGCAAGGCCATGGCCCCCTTCGTCAAGGACCTGCCCAATCGGGTCCTGTCGCACCTGAAAATGCTCGACGGCGACTGCGGCGGTTTCGCTGTCGACCGACTGGAGCACAGCCTGCAAACCGCGACCCGCGCCTTTAAGGACGGCCGCGACGAGGAATATGTTGTCTGCGCCCTGCTGCACGATATGGGCGACATTCTTGGTCCTCGGAACCATGCCGACATTGGTGCAGCTATCCTCAAGCCCTTTGTCAGCGAGCAGAACCATTGGATGGTCGAGCAGCATGGCATTTTCCAGGGCTATTATTTCTTCCACTATATCGGCCTAGACCGTGAGGCCCGCGAACAGCATCGCGGCCATCCGGCCTTTGAGCACACCGCGCAGTTCTGTCACCTTTATGATCAGGCCGCCTTTGATCCGGCCTATGAGAGCATGCCCCTCAGCGCCTTCGAGCCGATGGTTCATCGGGTGTTTTCGACCGTAAAGCGCTCGATCTACGTCAAGTCTGAGGCTTAAAATCAGGCTCAGCCGCTAAAGCGGACGCCTAAGCCTTGCGAAGCAGGCCGGTTCGGGGCAATCCCGATCCGGCAACGCTCGGCGCTGACACAGATATCAATTCGAGGACTGGATATGGCGCTGCAAACCTTCGTCAATACCTTTGCCGGTAACCCGCTCAATCGGGTCAGCGACCGACGTACCGACGAGGCGTGGTTGGCCGAAAAGCTGGCCGATCCCAGTTCCTTGGCGGTCGCCATCTGGAACGGTAAGCCTCTGGTTGAGAATGGCGCCGCGCCCAAGAGCGTGCAGATCGCTTATCTGCGCGCCAGCTTGGCCGGGGAATTGGCCGGTGGCCAAGAGCGCCTCGCCTTTATGGGCCTTTGGAAAGAGACCGCCGTCTTTGCCGTCGACCTAGAAGGCGGCGCTGATCCGGCAGAAGGGCCATTGAATGGTCTGGGCCGGTTCGAAGATCTGCGCGCCGTCGCCCCGCGTCTGCCCGCCACCGATGCCGCGATCCTATCGACGGCCAAGAGCCTGTTTGAATGGCGCCGTCGTCATAAGTTCTGCTCCGCCTGCGGTCAGCCCAGCGAAGTGCGCGAAGGCGGCTGGAAGCGGGCCTGCCCCTCCTGCAAGGGCGAGCATTTCCCGCGCACGGACCCTGTCGTCATCATGCTGCCGGTCTTTGGCGAGCGCTGCCTCCTGGGCCGCCAAGCCATCTGGCCCAAGGGCATGTTCTCGGCGCTGGCAGGCTTTTTGGAGCCCGGCGAATCGATTGAAGAGGCCTGCGCCCGCGAGGTCATGGAAGAGTCGGGTCTAACCGCCCTGTCGGTGCGTTATCACTCCACTCAGCCCTGGCCCTATCCCTCCAGCCTGATGATCGGCCTGATCGCCGAGGTCAGCGATGATGAGGCCACGCCCGATCAGACTGAGCTGGAAGAGGTGCGCTGGTTCAGCCGTGATGAGGCCGCTGCCCTGCTCAAGGGGGAACTGCCCGGCGTCTTCGCCCCGCCCCCTCTGGCCATTGCCCATACGATCTTGAAGGCGTGGGTGGAGGGTTTTTAAACCCTGTCGCGGAAGGGGTCGGCGGGATAGACGCCCAAGACCTCAAACCGGTCGGTGAAGAAGCCCAACTCTTCAAAGGCTAGGCCCATGGCGGCATCTTCGGGACGGCCATCGACCTCGGCATAGAACATGGTGGCGGTGAAGGCCCCGTCCTCCATATAGCTTTCCAGCTTGCTCATATTGACGCCGTTGGTCGCAAAGCCGCCCAGCGCCTTGTAGAGGGCGGCGGGAAGGTTACGCACGCGGAAGACAAAGCTGGTGACGCAGCGCTCGGTGCTCTTGGGCGCGGGCGGCGCAGGATCGGCCGTCATGACCAAGAAGCGGGTGGTATTGTGGGCGGCGTCCTCAATATCCTGTTGCAGAATATCCAGACCATAGAGGTCCGCCGCCATGCGCGAGGCAATGGCCGCTTGGGTCGTGTCAGGATTGGCCGCCAAGAACCGGGCCGCGCCTGCCGTATCGCCAACAATATGGGCCGTCAGTCCGTGGGCCTTGATCACCTTGCGACATTGGGCCAGAGCCATCACGTGGCTGGAGACCTCGCGTACCTGCGCCAAGCTCACGCCGCGATTGGCCAGCAATTGGTGGTGAATGGGCATGAACCGCTCACCGATGATCTTTAGCCCCGATGAGGGCAGGAGGTGATGGACATCGGCCACGCGCCCGGCCACCGAATTTTCAACCGGGATCATGGCCAGCGCGCAGGCCCCGCTGCGCACCGCCTCGAAGGCCTCGTCAAAGGTCGGGCAGGGCACGGCCTCATGGCTCGGAAAATGCAGCGAGCAGGCTTCGTGGCTATTGGCGCCGAGTTCACCCTGAAAGGCGATTTTTGGAAGGGACGTCATGGGCGACTGATCCGGTTAGAGTTGGGCCGCAAAGGCGCAGGCGGCCTCAAGGTCCGAAGGGGTATCCACCGAGATGGGGAAACTGTCCACCACCGAGGCCCAGATGGACAGGCCCAGTTCGAGCGCCCGAAGCTGTTCTAGCCGTTCTAACCGCTCCAACGGCGAGGGGGCTGCCGCGTGAAACTGCAGCAGGGCCTCGCGGCGATAGGCATAGATGCCGATATGGAGCCAGACCGGCGCATCCCCATAGAGGGTCGAGCGGGTGAAATAGAGCGCCCGGCCCCGCCGCCTTTGCCCATCCATCGCCATCACCGCCTTGGGCAGGTCAGGATCTGTCCGATCAGCGGGCTTGGTCTCCGGTGCAACCAAGGTGGCGATATCGCAAGACGGCTCGGCTGCCAGAAGGTCGGTGCAGGAAGCGATGGCGCTGGGGGCGATGAAGGGAATATCACCCTGAAGGTTGACCACCACATCATGCGCGCCCTTGGGGTCTAGGACCTCTAGGGCCGCGAGAATCCGGTCAGATCCAGACGGCAGGCTCGGATCGGTCAGAACCGCGCGCCCGCCCGCCGCCTCAACCGCATCGACAATGGCCTGATCGCCCGCTGCGACCGCAACCGGTCCGGCCTGAGCAGCCTCGGCCTGTCGCAGGACCCGCACGATCATAGGCACCCCGCCAATCATGGCCAGAGGCTTTCCCGGAAGCCTTGTTGCGGCGAGGCGGGCGGGGATGATGATGATCGGGTTCATGGGCAAGATTCCGAAACCTTAGGGGCAGTGCACATCTTCTATTGAAATGGTCCCAAACACAGCGGTATTTGCGACCAATTGGCGCGGCTCATGGACCTGTCGCTCTGACGGGCCAATTGGAACGTTGCACGAGCGGCGGTAGCGTGTAAGAGACGCAAACGCAAGAACAGGGCGTGGATTCCCTTAGGGGACTGACGCCTGCTGAGAGGGCTTACGAAAGAACATGAGCGACCTGGGCTTTAACAAGATCGCTGGCGCCGTATTGGCGACTGGACTGGCCATTGTCGGCCTCAAAGAATTGACGAGCATCGTCTACAAGGCCGAGCCTGCTGAAAAGCCCGGCTATGCCATCACCATCGCCGAAGAGGCCGGTGAAGGTGGCGCTGCCGTTGCCGAACTGCCGATCGACTGGGGAACGGTTCTACCGACCGCTGATCTTGCCGCCGGTGAAGCTGTCGCTAAGAAGTGCGCCTCTTGCCACAGCTTCAATCAGGGCGGGGCCACGATGGTTGGTCCGAACCTTTACGGTGTTGTTGGTCATAAGCCCGGTAGCCACGCAGGCATGGCCTATTCTGACGGCATGAAGGCGTTTGGCGAAAAGACCCCGGCTTGGGACTATGAGCACCTGAACGCGTTCCTCACCGGCCCACAAAAATATATCGCTGGGACCAAGATGTCGTTTGTCGGTCTGAAGAAGCCCGAAGATCGCATCAATATGATCGCCTATCTGCATAGCCTCGGTTCGACCTTGCCGATCCCGGCTCCAGCCCCTGCTGCCGCACCCGCAGCGCCAGCAGCCCCCGCCGCAGACGCAGCGGCGGCTCCGGCAGCCGCACCAGCCGCAAAGCCAGCGGCCTAATTGATCTGATCAAGCCTTTCGCCAGCCCTCAGGGTCGGCGAAAGGCGGTCGGATTTCCACTTCCTGCCGCCTCTATTCGCAAGATCGCGCCGTCCAGCGGCTCGCTTTCGACGGCCATATGATGGGCATTGGCGTGCAGCAGGGTGACGGCGTCCTGCATCATCCCGACATGCCCCTTCCAAAACACCAGATCCCCGCGTCGCAGGTCAGAGCCGTCAATGGCGGTACCGATCTCGGCCGCCTGCATGTCTGTATCGCGCGGACAGGACAGGCCGCAGGCATAGAAGGCCTGTTGCACAAGGCCCGAACAGTCTAGCCCAAGGCTCTCTCGTCCCCCCCACTGATAGGGTGCGCCTAAGAACCGTTCGGCCACAGCTACCGGATCGGTTTCGAACTGGCCGTTGGGGGTAAGCTGGCTTTCCACGAACCACCCGGCCCGGGCGGTGCGAACAAAGCGGCCCTCGCGCGCCTCTACGGTCACCAGAGCGTTGAGACTATAGAGCCCGATGGGGGCGGACTTGATCGATGGCGCGCTGAAGCCATAGGTACGAAGGGCGCTGACCCTGTGGGTGGGCGCCAGAACCGGGGCCGACAGGGCGTCTAGGGCGACATAGCCGACATAGCCATCGCGGCGCGCCTGTCCCCAGCCAAAGCCATCGACCTCGGCCAACAGCTCAAAGCCCTCGCCAAAGATCATCTGGTCCCACTGTTCGGCGTCGCCCAAGGGCGCGGCACGGACGGGCACAACGGCGGCGCTGACCTGCATCGGCATAGGGGCCTGATAGGTCTTGGCCGGGACGATCCCTTGTAGGGCGATCGAGGCCAGATCGCCGCGAGTGGCGGTTACTCGAGGATCACAAGGCCCGGTCATGAATAGCGGCTCTTAATCATGGCCAAGAGCGCGCGGATGGCCTGAGCCTCACCGCCGCTGGGAAAGCCAGGACGGCTGCGCGGGTTCCAAGCGAAGATGTCCAGATGGACCCAAGCCCCCTCGGGCGCGAACCTTTGCAGGAACAGAGCCGCCGTGACCGATCCGGCCTGAGCCCAGCCGTCGGGATCGTTCTTGATGTCAGCAATGTCGCTGTCCAGCGCCGCGCGGTATCCGTCCCACAGCGGCATACGCCAGAGGGGATCAGCCGTCAGGTGCGCGGCGTGGGCGATCTGGGCGGCGAGTTCATCATCGGGCGTATAGAAGGGGATCACCTGAGGCCCTAGCGCCACGCGCGCGGCACCGGTCAAGGTGGCCATGTCGATGGTCAGGGCAGGGCTCAGCTCGCAGGCGCGGGTCAGGGCATCGGCGAGGATCAGACGCCCCTCCGCATCCGTATTGCCGACCTCAATGGTCAGGCCTTTGCGCGAGGCCAGCACA
>CAISGS010000012.1 GCA_903884915.1 uncultured Caulobacteraceae bacterium
CAGCTGACCCGGCGGGGCGCTTCTGTTCAATTTAAGGGGCCGTGGGCCTATTCGGCGGCCACGCGGATGGACTCAACCACCCGGTCCTTGAAGTTGATCGCCTGCAGGTAACGGATGCCATCTTCGGCAATGTCGTCGCCGACCATGCGGTCACCTTCGAGCTTCAACTCCTCCATATCGACATACATGCCGTAGAAGGCGCGAGTGCGGTCGGTGATGATCCCGGCATTGAGCAGGGTCTTGATCAGCACGCGGAAGATGTTGGCCGACTCGCGCATGCTTTCGCGGCGCACATCGTCGGTCATGACCTTCTGGAACTCTTCAATGACCTTCATGCCGTCGAGGCCGAAGTCGGCATAGAGCGCCATCTGCTGGGTCGGCGAGACCAGATTGAACAGCAGGGTCTGGAAGCAGTGCGCCGCCCAGTCCTCGATGATCGCATGTTCCTCGGGATCGAGCTTGGGCACCGTGCGGTCGGCCCAGATCTTGCCGAACTTGTGGTGGAAGGCCTCGTCGGTCATGACCAACTGCAACAGCTTCTTGCCCAAGGGGTCGCGGATATTGTTGTAGAAGCTGGCAAAGGCCCCCATGGCCAAGCCCTCAACCAACATCTGCATGCCGATGATCTTCTTATAGACCTCTGGGGCATGGATGATCTCGACCAGCAGGTCCTTGAGCACCGCGCCGCATTCCAGCGGACGGCCCCAGCGGGTCTTGATATATTTGGCAAAGCCGGTGACGTGGCGGGCCTCTTCGCGGGTCTGGTTGGCGGCATATTCCTGCGCGCCCTGATCCTTCAGCACGTGGCAGAGCGAGGCCGACAGGTTCAGCGCCCCCTGCTCGCCATGCAGGATCGATGAGAAATTGTGCAGCACCATGGTGTTGATGAAGCGGGTGCGTTCCTTGGGGTCCGACAGGTGGTTGGACACATAGTCGGTCTGCAGGGCGGCGATCATCTCTTCGGGAACGAGGGGCTCGTTCTCCATGTCAAAGGGCTCGTCAAAATCGATATATTTGGTGTCGAGCGGATCCCAGAAATGGTCATGGGTCGCGGCAATGATCTTGTCGAAGGCCGAAGAACGGTTGATGTACCGGTCTAGCTCCAGCATCGATTCAAAATCGTTCGGGGCCACGGCGTCATACATGGCGTCCTTGGTGATGTTCTTATCGGTCATCGCAGCAACCCTGATCAAAGAGGTTTTATCCCGACTGGCCGAGCCAACGGAATGGATGAGATATGGAGACTCAGCGTTGCTTTTGCGTCAAGCGAAAATGACGCAGGCGTCAGGTTTGTTTTCCCCTCAAACCCGCATCACCCGCGCAGGCGGGGGCCCAGACCTGTGAAGCTCTAACGGTCGGTTGGCCCTGATCTGGATCCCCGCCTTCGCGGGGAAGACGGGTGGGGGGGGTCGGGGGCCACATCCTCGTCCTTCGACAGGCTCAGGATGAGGATGGGTGAAAAGGTACGGGCCGAAACGCCTTCCTCGGCCTCAACCCATAGAAAGGCGCGCGTGATCCGATCCTCCTCAAATCCGCATCCCCCGCGAAGGCGGGGGCCCAGACCTGTGATGCTCTAACGGCCGGATGA
>CAISGS010000013.1 GCA_903884915.1 uncultured Caulobacteraceae bacterium
ATGACACCAGCCTAGACCAGTTCCTCTCAAATTTGCCGTTAGCCGATGTGATCACGCGTCATTTCGGGGGCAAATATATCTTGCTCAATTTTGGGGCCACACTGCACCCGCCGGGTGGCTCTGCCTATACGCTCAAGCCGCATCGGGATGTTCGCGCTTGGACGAGGGACTATCCACTATCTCTCAATATGCTGGTCATGCTCGATGACTTTACCGCTCAGAACGGCGCGACCTTGCTAATGACAGGCTCCCATCTGACCGAGGCCATGCCAACCAACGAAGCGTTCAAGGCGGATGCAAGACAGATAGAAGGAAAGGCGGGGGACATTTTGCTATTCAACAGTCTGGTCGTGCATGCCGCCGCGCCCAATCAAAGCGACAGGCCTCGCAAGGCACTCACCCTCTGTTTTGGCCGCCCCTTCATGAAGCCGCAAATGGACTGGCCGCGTTTTCTTGGACCAGAGGCAGAGGCGCAGCTATCGCCTTTGGCACGGCAACTGCTGGGCTATGATGCACGAGTCGCAGAGAGCCTAGACGAGTATTATCAACCTCCTGAGCGCTGGACCTTTAAGCAGGATCAAAAATAATGGCGAATGGACAGGATTTTTCTGAGGAAAAAGACCGCCTTAGAGACGTGATCGACTCCTATGGCGAAGGCGCGGCGCCCTTTGATGCTGCTATGCGGATCTTCATGATGCGTACCCTCGAGCCATATTTTGGTGAAGGTCCTTGCCTACAGGTTGGCTGTGCCCACGGTGAGCAAACCGGGCTCTTGTTGGAGCGATTTAATGAGCTGACGGTCATTGAACCCACCTCTGAGTTCCTCAACCATACCCGGGACAAATATTCTGATCGCGCGACATTTGTCCACGCCCTGATCGAGGACTTCGAAACCGACAAACAGTTCGAGACGATTATTTTTTCACATGTCCTAGAACACGTCATTGATCCGATCGGGGTCATTACCAAACTTGGAGAGCTACTCACCCCGACGGGCCGGCTTTATATTCTTGTCCCCAATGCTGAAGCACCCTCCCGGCGGATCGCCGTAAAGATGGGTATATTGAGTCACCTAGAAGCGCTAAGCGCAGATGATATTGCCGCCGGCCATCGCAGGGTCTATCGGCAAGATACCCTTCTGCGCGATGTGTTGGGCGCGCAACTCACCGCCATTGATACGGGCGGCATAATGTTCAAACCCTTGGCGAATTTTCAGTTCAATGCACTCATGGGAGGCGACCTCATCAACGACGCCTTCATGGAAGGTTGCTATCAGTTGGGCCGCGAAACCCCTGCCTCGTGCGCGAGCATCTATGTTGTGGCAGGTAAAAAATCATGAGTATTATGGGCTTAAAGGTTTGCCTTAGAGCCGTCGAAGAAACAGACCTCGCTCTGCTTCATCAGTGGGCCAACGATGCGCAACTGTGGTCTCTCCTAGGGGGATGGCATTTTCCCACCAGCCGTGCATCAACCCGCAGCTGGTTTGAAAAGCTGCAGACAGACAGCACAAACCAACGCTTCGTCATTGAAACCCGTGACACAGCAACTCCAATTGGAACGGCCAATCTTGTGTCGTTGGATTGGAAAAACCGCAACGCATTTCATGGCATAGCCTTGGGCACAGCGGATATCCGCCGAATGGGTTATGGCCGCGATACGGTCATGGCCATCATGCGCTACGCATTCGATGAACTGGGTCTGGAGCGGTTAGATACCGACATCATTTCCTATAACGAGGCCTCGCTCGCCCTCTATGTCGGCAAGTGTGGCTGGACGGTCGAGGGTCGTCAGCGCCGGTGGCACTATCGCAAGGGCCAGTTCTGGGACAAGATTTTGGTCGGCATTACACGAGACGACTACTATGCTCTGGCTCAGAACACGGGCTACTGGGCATCTTGAAGCTCTGGGGCTTAGGAGACCAACAACAACGATGGCCCCTATCCCTTATGAACGATAACCACATCATCACCTGGCTAAAACGCTTCATCCCCGCCCCCGCGGCGATGGGACCTCGCGAGAAAATCCGTGCGGCCTTTGGCATATTTTGCGGCATTGGGGTCACAGCTCTGGTCAGCACTTTTGCCGTCAGCGGCATGGCTGGCGCACCCTTGCTGATCGCGCCCATGGGGGCCTCGGCCATTCTGCTGTTCGCGGTGCCATCAAGTCCGCTCGCCCAGCCTTGGCCCGTGATCGGAGGTCATATGGTCGCCGCCTTGGTCGGCGTTACGATCGCTCAGCTCATTGGTACACCGCTTGTCGCCGCACCTTTGGCGGTCGCCCTATCCTTCGGCGCCATGGCCCTATTTCGCTGCGTCCATCCGCCAAGCGGGGCCATTGCCCTCATCGCGGTTCTGGGCGGCCCCAAAATTACGCAGATGGGCTATAGCTTCGCGCTCGTTCCGGTCCTTTTGAACTCGGTTCTGCTGACCGCGAGCGCGCTGATCTATAACAACCTCACGGGCCGGTCTTTTCCCCATGTCGCCCATCCGCCGGCTCAGCCCATCTCGCCAGCCCTAAGCCTAACGCCCCAGGATATTGATCTTGTGCTCACCCAATATGGCGAGGCGCTGGATATAAGCCGCGAGGATCTGGAGGGTCTCTACCAAAGCCTGGTGGCCCGCGCGCAAGCCAAAAACAAAAGCCGTTAGGCCGATCTGTTGATTGCGGGCCGATCAAGGCCGCGGCTGTGCGGTCCCTGTTCTCGCCGCCAAAGGGCAAGGGTCGAGACGAGCGCCAGCAGGCTCAAGCCCCCGAACATCTGGAGCATCGGACCATAGCCCGCCGGATTGGCCGCTCCGGCATTGTTGGCATCATTGAGCCAGCCGGCCAGATAGTTACAGGCGAACAGGCCAAGATTTTGCAGCACATTGATCACCCCAAAGGCGGTTCCTAAGCGCTTAGGTTCGACCAACATCGCGGTCGCGGGCCAAATGACAGCGGGAATGACCGAGAAACTGATCCCCATCAAAACGGTCGAGATCCAAAGGCTAAGGTCGGTCGCGCCCAAGATAAAGAAGGTCACGGGCATTAACAGGGCACCTAAGCTGAGAAGCAGCGTGCGGCGACCAAATCGATCAGCGATAAACCCAAAAATCGGCGTGGCAAAGATGGCGGCGAAAAAGACCCAACTGTTGAGCAGACCCGCATCGGCCAAGCTCAGATGCTTGGCGTCTTGGAAATAGACGATGGCAAAGGTTGATCGGAACGGGAAAAAGACTGAAGCAAACAGCACATTGAGCCCAAGAATATACCAAAATGATCGGTCAAACCCGACCAAGGACTTGACTGTGATGGGCTCTAAGGCCTGGCTCTTTGCTTGGGTCCGTCCTTTGTCGAGCAGCATGAAGATCAAAGCGGCAACCAAGCTCACGCCCGTCAATCCAGCCGCTAAAAATAGGGGAGGCTGCCAGCCCTGCTCATAAAGGGGCGCTGCCCAGCGCGGTGAAATATCGGCCATATAGGAGCCGACGCGGGCGAAACTGAAAAAGAGCGACATGGCCAGAGCCGCGGCCCCGAATGAAAACCACTGGGCCAAGGCTGCCAAAAGCGCGATGAGAAGCGTCGCCTCACCCACGCCGAAAATCAACCGTCCGGTGACCATGACGGCATAGGGCTCCCCGACAGCGGTCAAGACTGCGCCCAAAAAGCACAGGGCGGCTGCACCAAAGGCCGCCCTCGCCGCCCCGACCCGGTCGATAATGAGGCCGCCGACCAAGGCGAGCGGGATGTTCGGTAAACTATAGACGGCGTTGAGCAGTCCG
>CAISGS010000014.1 GCA_903884915.1 uncultured Caulobacteraceae bacterium
ATGCCTTCTCGGCGGCGCACCGCGCCCACGCCTCGACCGAAGGGCTGGCGCGGCTGATCCCCGCCTATGCGGGCGAGGCCATGAGGCGCGAACTGGAGGCCCTCGAAAAGGCGCTGGGCAAGCCGGAACGTCCGGTTCTGGGCATTGTCGGCGGGTCCAAGGTTTCGACCAAGCTGGACCTCTTGAAGAACCTCGTCACGCGGCTCGATCGCCTCGCCATCGGCGGCGGCATGGCCAATACATTCCTGTTCGCTCAGGGCTGGGATGTCGGGGCCTCCTATTGCGAGAAGGATCTGGCGGACACGGCCCGTGAGATCATGAGCCTTGCCGCCGCCAGCGGCTGCGAGCTCCTGCTGCCCATCGACATCGTCGTGGCCGAAAAGATGGAGCCCGGTGCACCAGCCCGGACCCGAGCCCTCGGCGCGATAGAACCCGATGAGCGGATTCTCGATGCCGGACCCCAGTCGGTGGCCCGCCTGATTGCCGCCATGGAGGCCTCCAAGACCTTGATTTGGAACGGCCCGCTCGGCGTCTTTGAAATGCCGCCCTTTGATCGGGCAACCGTCGCCGCCGCCAAGGCCGCAGCAAAGCTGACCCAATCTGGCGCTCTGGTCGCCGTCGCGGGCGGTGGAGATACGGTCTCAGCCCTTAATCATGCTGGCGTTGCCGCTGATCTGACCTTTGTGTCGACGGCAGGCGGGGCCTTTTTGGAATGGATGGAAGGCAAGACCTTGCCGGGCGTTGCCGCCCTCGAGGCCTAAGGCCCTTTCGAGCAGAATTTACAGACGGAGAATAATTATGGCCCGCATCACCCTTCGCCAGCTTCTCGACCACGCCGCCGAGCATGACTATGGCGTGCCCGCCTTCAACATCAACAATATGGAGCAGGGCCTGGCGATCATGGAGGCCGCCGACGCGGTCGATGCGCCAGTGATCATTCAGGCCAGCCGCGGCGCCCGCTCCTATGCCAATGACATCATGTTGGCACGCATGATCGATGCTCTGGTCGAGATCTATCCCCACCTGCCGGTCTGTATGCACCAAGACCATGGCAATGGTCCGGCCACCTGCGCCACCGCGATCCAATATGGCTTCACCTCAGTGATGATGGACGGCTCGCTGGAAGAGGATGCCAAGACCCCAGCCAGCTATGAGTACAATGTCGAGGTCACCCGGCGTGTCACCGAAATGGCCCATAGCTGCGGCGTCTCGGTCGAGGGCGAACTGGGCGTTCTGGGCTCACTGGAAAGCGGCATGGGCGAGGCCGAAGATGGCCACGGCGCCGAGGGCGTCCTGTCACATGATCAACTGCTGACCGACCCCGATCAGGCTGTCGACTTTGTCCGCCGCACCGGTGTTGATGCTCTGGCCATCGCCATGGGCACCTCGCACGGGGCCTATAAGTTTGCCCGCAAGCCGGACGGCGACATTCTGGCCATGAATGTGATCGAAGAGATCCATCGCCGCCTGCCCAACACCCATCTGGTCATGCATGGCTCCTCGTCCGTGCCGCAGGACCTGCAAGACATCATCAATGCCCACGGCGGCGAGATGCCCCAGACCTGGGGCGTGCCCGTCGAAGAGATCCAGCGCGGCATTAAGCATGGCGTGCGCAAGATCAATGTCGATACGGACAACCGCTTGGCCATGACCGGTCAGATTCGTCGCATCCTCAGCGAAAGTCGCGAAGAGTTTGACCCGCGCAAATATCTCAAGCCCGCTAAGGACGCCATGGCCGCCGTCTGCCGCGCGCGCTTTGAACAGTTCGGCGCTGCGGGCCACGGCTCGAGCATCAAACCCATCGCCCTCGGCATCATGGCCAAACGCTATGCGTCAGGGGCGCTGTAGGTCGGGCCTCAAGGCTACACGATCTTTGTTGGCATAATTATTTATGCACCTTAAGATCGCTTAATTCAGCGATTTTGGGGGCAAGTGATTTGAAATTGACTTCACGCGTGGCCAGCGCCCTTCCGCCAAGTTTGCGCAGGGCGATCAGCGGAGCTTTTCTCGATTTTCGGGCACTTCCTGCGCGGCTAGCGGACCCAAAGCGCAAATCTGAACCTTGGCAAATGTGGCACAATGTTGGTGGAGGGGACTATTGGCAAATTGGGGAAAACATAGTTTCAGACCTTAAGAAATATGCCGGTCTGTCCCCGTGTGACTCGGTACTCGATATTGGCTGCGGTACTTGACGGGTTGCGTGGCCTCTAGCCCATTTCATTGAACCATCTGGATATTACTTAGGTTTCGATGTTTCTAAGCGCGGAATTCAGGCTGCGCGGCGGCGTGTTTCTCGGCTTAGGGCTGATTTTGACTTTATCGCGGTTGATGTGGCGAACAGGGAGTATCGAACCAGCGGGGCCATTCAGGAAGATCAATTCCGATTTCCATCAGCAGATGATTGTTTCGATCTTGTGTTCGCCACTTCGGTCTTCACGCACATGCCGATTGCTTCTGTGATTAGGTATATCATAGAATCAGCAAGGGTTCTTAAACCGGGCGGTGCCTTCTACTTTACAGCCTACGTCATCACCGACCATCGCCGCGAACAGTTGGCGAATGGAGAGGGGACACTAGCCTTCAAGCCTTCCATCAATGGTTCTATGGTTGTTGACCCAAAAGCACCGGACCGAGCAATCGGGCATCCATTAGAAGGTTTCCTCGCGGCAATCGAAGAGGCAGGGCTGTTGTTGCCAGAGCCAGTACGCTTAGGAACATGGTTGGGCCCGGCCAGCTATGATGGCGGGCAGGACCTTTTTGTTGCCAGAAAACCGCCGTTCTCTCTGAGTGATGAACACAACGATGGTCCGCCCATCTGCCAGAGTGGTTTATGACGCAAGATCCAACTATCCCGCCCCTTTCTGATCACACCGCCAATCGTTGATCACGCGAAGGCCTTCATGTCTCTGGTTGAGCGAGTGCTATGCGGCGTGGTTAATTTAGCAGCCCACAACACCAAGAATAGCAGTTGGCAAACTAATTTATACACCCCAAGATCGCTAAAACGGTTCTTGGGAGAGGCCCATGTCTAGATCAAAATCAGTTGGGATGCGTCGGGTCGGGAAGGCTTTAGCGCGCGTTTCTGTAGCGGGCCTTGTGGGCGCGACCCTTGCCCTAGGCCTACAGACCGGTGCACAGGCCGCGAACTTTACCGGCTTCTATATGTTCGGTGACAGCCAGTCCGATCCCGGAAATCTACATCAGATCATACCGTGGCAGTTTAACTCCCCCTATTGGAAAGGTCGCCCCTCCAACGGGCCCACTTGGGCGGAGTATCTGCCGTCCATCTTGAATATTAGCAATAGCCAAACCTTCAACCTTGCAATTTCCGGGGCCACAATCGGCGACAGTGATGACCCTTTCAGCCTGTTAGGTCCCTACCAGCTCGGCCGGGTCGGTGCGATCCCGCATACAGCGCTGGTCGGTCTCAATGGCGGCGGCAATACGATCAGCTATGCCCTCCTTGACGGCAGTCTCAGAAGCCCCATCGGCGTTGATCCGATTGTCGAAAAGCTGGTCGGTGACATGTCGACCATGGTCAATCGGCTCTATGACAAGGGGGGGCGAACCTTCATTGTCATGAACCAACAGGATCTCGGTGAGGCCTCGGCGCTCTATGGGTACAATCCCGACGCCACGGCCTTGGCCTCCTATGCAACGCGGAAATATAATGCGGCCCTGACCCCAGCCATGATGGCGCTGAGCAAGAAATTGGGGGTTAAGATCATTGTGGTTGATGTCATGGGTTCGAATGACGTCGCTAAGGCCAATCCAGCCCGTTATGGCATCACCAACTGGGACAAGCCCTGTATCGAATGGGCCACCTCCAAGCCCACAGGGGCCTGTGGCACGACGCTAAACAAGGACGGTACCATCGACGCGCCAAGTGCGGCCAAGTGGGATGGGGTCCACATGACCACCTTTGCCCACCAAGCGGTAGCGGCCTATACAGCGGCCACGCTCTATTCGGTCCTAGAGGGGCCTCGTACCTTCAACTATGTCCAGCAATATGGGCTCACCCTAGGCGATCTCGCCAATCGGCAGATCGATGGACGCCTGGACGAACTTTCCGACCTGTCGATCACCCGTGACCCGGGCCAGGCCAGCGCGACCCGTCGCGCGTCGGAGCGCCACCCGAACGGTCTGTCCACCTTCGCCCAGATCAGCTACCAGTCGGCGCAATTCAAGCGTGATTATGACAACCCTTCACAAGGCTTTGATCACCAGACGCAAGGCAGCCTAATCGGCATAGACTATTCGACCGACAAACACAGCTATGCCGGTGTGAGCCTCGGCTATTTGATCTCTGAGTCTAGGGGCCAAGACCGTTCGGCCAAGGCCGACCTCAAGGCCTATACCGCCAGTGCCTATGGGCTTAAGCGCATAGGTCGCATGACCTATAGCGGTTCGTTTGGCTCATCCCTCTATCGTTTCGAAGACCTGCAAAGATATACCGGCCTATCCTTCGACCCGATCACCATTGGGAAAACGGAGGGGTCCGGTCTCTTTGCCAGCGCTCAGGCCAGCTATCGTCGCGACTGGGGACCCACACGGCTTGAGACCTTTGGATCGGTTCGCTTTCAGCGGCTTATGATCGACGGCTATAAGGAATCAGGAGGGGAGACCCTATCCATGGCCTTTGGGGATCGGGAGGCCAGCAGGACCCTCGGCACGATTGGGGCTGACCTGAAACGCACCATTGCCACAGGCAAGGGAACCCTTGAACCCTCCCTACGCTTCAGTGTGGAGCGCGATCTGGCGCAGTCGGCGAAGGATTACAGCTTTGGCTTTGTGAAGGGTCAGACCTTTGACGGAACCTCCGGTGAACCTGATCGAACGGTCGGGCGCATCGGCGCGGGCCTCAAGGCCCGGTTTGGCAAGGGCCTGGGCCTAGACCTGAACGCCGACACCACCCTGGGCGGCTCTAACGGTGATGACCGCCGCGCTTCTGCGCAGCTTTCCTATCAGTTTTGAGGTGCCAACGCGGTTTAGACGGCCCTCACAGCCTCTTGAAGGATTGACGCAGAGCCCATCGCGGCTTAGCGGCAATCCATGACCCATCGTTGCCGCCTCTATCTGATCACGCCGCCCGTCATTGATGACGCCCAGGCTTTCGCGTCCCTTTTGGAACAGGCGCTGGATGCGGGCGATGTGGCCGCTATCCAGGTGCGCCTCAAGGATGTCAGCGAAGCCCATCTTGCCGAGGTGACCAAGGCCGTTCTGGCCGTCGGTCAGGACTATGAGGTGGCGGTTCTGCTCAATGACAGCCCAGAGCTTGCCGCCAGGTTTGGCTGTGATGGGGTCCATATTGGTCAGTCTGACGGTACGCTGAAAGAGGCCCGCAAGATCATGGGGCCTGACGCCATGATCGGCGTCACCTGTCACGATAGCCGCCATCTGGCCATGGAGGCCTCCGAAGGCGGCGCGGACTATGTGGCCTTTGGGGCCTTTTTCCCGACCCAGACCAAGGACACGGACTTTCAGGCCGAACTGGAAGACCTGACCATCTGGCAAGAGAGCATGATGACCCCTTGCATCGCCATTGGCGGTATTACGGTCGATAATTGCGATGCCGTGATCGAGGCGGGCGCAGACTTTATCGCCGTCTGCGGCGGGATCTGGAACCACCCCGAAGGCCCCGCCGCAGCGGTTGGCGCCTTCAATGCCAAGTTCAAACAGATCCAGAAAGTGGCTCAGGGCCGCGCCTAAAAGAGCGTCACTTCAGCCCCGACCTTGCCTTTAGCGGGTCTGAGGGCTAGGTTCCGCGCCCATTGCCCTGTCCTGTGTGCGTCTGTGCGCGGGAGGGCTGTCCCATCCAGTCGAAACCCGAGACCCGTCATGAAGATCAACGGCAACGCCATCAAACCCGGTAACGTCATCACCCATGATGGCGGCCTGTGGGTCGCGGTTAAGACCGCCCACGTCAAGCCCGGCAAGGGCGGCGCCTTTGCTCAGGTCGAGCTGAAGAACCTGATCGATGGGCGCAAGCTCAATGAACGGTTCCGCTCCTCCGATACGGTCGAGCGGGTGCGCCTTGAGCAGAAGGACCACACCTTCCTCTATGCCCAAGACGATATGCTGGTCTTCATGGATACGGTCAATTACGAGCAGATCGAGCTGCATAAGGACTTTGTCGGCGAAGAGCGGGCTCAGTTCCTGCAAGATGGCATGGCCGTAGTTCTGGAATTCCACGAAGAGCGCCCCATCGGTATCGCCCTGCCCGACACGGTTGTCCTGACCGTGGTAGAGGCCGATGCGACAGTGAAGGGCCAGACCGCCTCATCCTCCTATAAGCCCGCCAAGGCCGATAATGGCATGCGCATCATGATCCCGCCCTATATGGGCACGGGCGAGCGCATCATTGTGTCGACCGAGACCGGCGAATATCTGCGCCGGGCCGACTGATCCAACAGGCGACCTTTCTGCGCCCTCTGCCCCAACTCCTCTTGTTAGAAACAGACCGACCGTGACCACGCCCACCACCCTCCTGAAGGTTATGATCGACGCCGTTCGCAAGGCGGCGCGCGGCCTGACCCGCGACTTTGGCGAAGTGGCCGAGCTTCAAGTGTCCAAAAAGGGCGCGGGCGACTATGTCTCGGCTGCCGACATCAAGGCCGAGCAGGTCCTGTTTGAAGAGCTGATGCGGGTACGTCCCGGCTATGGTTTTATTGGCGAAGAGCGCGGCCTGATCGAGGGCAGTGATAAGACCCATACCTGGATCGTCGATCCGCTCGACGGCACGACCAACTTCCTTCACGCCATCCCCCATTTTGCGGTTACCGCAGCGCTGGAACGTGACGGCGTGATCGTGGCCGGTGTGACCTATAATCCCATCAGCAACGAGATGTTCTGGGCCGAAAAGGGCAAGGGCGCCTATCTGAACGACAAGCGCCTGCGCGTCGCGGCCCGCCGTCATCTGGATGAGACGGTGCTGGCCACCGGCATTCCCTTTATCGGCAAGCCCGGCCATGCGGTGTTCCTGAAGGAACTGCATCAGGTCTCACAAAAGGTCAGTGGCGTACGCCGCTTTGGCTCGGCAGCGCTGGATCTGGCCTATGTCGCTGCTGGCCGCTTTGACGGCTATTGGGAGCGCGGGCTCCAGAACTGGGATATGGCCGCAGGCACCTTGCTGGTCACCGAAGCGGGCGGCAAGGTCACCGATGCGGACGGCGATATTGCACCTCTGCACAGCGGAACAGTTCTGGCCTCCAGCCTTGAGCTTCATCCCCTGATCCTCGAGACCCTCAAGGGCGCGCGATAAACATCAAACGGTCATGATTTTTGGGTTAGGGTCGGTCTTCTGTTCTCAGCCAAGGCTCTTCCCATGTCCCTGTCCCGTCGTGATCTCTTGGCCAGCAGCGGAGCGATGCTTGCCATGACCCTGCCCCTTGGCGCTTCTGCAGCAACGCCTGCGGCCAAACACCCCCTGATCATCGGCCATCGCGGCTGTAGCGGCGAGCGGCCGGAACATACACTCGCCGCCTATAGCCGCGCGATCGAACAGGGTGCAGACTTCATCGAGCCGGATCTGGTCCTGACCAAGGACGGGGTCTTTGTCTGTCGCCACGAGAACGAAATCAGTGGCACGACCAATGTCGCCTCACACCCTGAATTTGCCGACCGTAAGGCGACCAAGACCATTGATGGTCAGGCCATAACCGGTTGGTTCACCGAGGACTTTACGCTCGCTGAGATCAAGACCCTGCGGGCCCGCGAGCGCTTGGCGCAACTTCGCCCCGCCAGCGCCGCCTTTGATGGCCAGTTCGAGGTCGCGACCTTTGACGAAATCTTGGCGCTCGCCAAGGCGGCCAAGGTCGGCGTCTATCCCGAACTGAAACACCCAACCTATTTTGCCAAGATCGGCCTGCCCATGGAGGCGCGCTTTGCTGAGAAGGTAAAGGCAGCAGGGCTCAATTCAAAGTCCGCACCGATCTTTGTGCAATGTTTCGAGACCGCCAGCCTGATCAAGCTGCGGGGCATGATTAGCTGTCGTCAGGTCTTTTTGATGGACTTTGAAGGGACGCCGGTGGACTTCATGGCGACCGGCGACAAGCGCACCTTTGCCGATCTCGCAACGCCCGAAGGCCTAAAGTTCATTGCCACGTTCGCCGACGGGATCGGTCCCTACAAGGCGATGATCCAACCCACCGACAAGGATGGCAACTGGACCCAGCCCACCAGCCTGGTGGCGGATGCCCATGCGGCAGGCCTTGTGCTCCACCCCTATACGTTCCGTGCGGAAAATTCGTTCCTGCCGCCAGCCCTGCGCCTCGGTGATCCCAAGGCCGCGGACTATCTGGCCCAGCACGGCAATATGGCCGCTGAGATTCAGCATTTTGTGGCGCTGGGGGTCGACGGCCTGTTCAGCGACTTCCCGGGTTTGGCGGTCGCGGCGACCCGGTAGCCCCCGACCTCGGCTGCGCCGGTACTTCCCCCAAAGGGGGAAGTGGCCCACCGGCCCCTCTCGCGTCATTGCGAGGCGCATCGTGCCGAAGCAACCCAGGGGAACATCAATTAGGGTTCGTGTCAGACACCTGGGTTGCTTCGCTGCGCTCGCAATGACGCGGCGGAGAGAGCTGTGGGCGTAATCCCCCTCACCCCACCCTCTCCCCCAAGGGGGCGAGGGCTTATCCGTTC
>CAISGS010000015.1 GCA_903884915.1 uncultured Caulobacteraceae bacterium
AAAGCCTTCATAGGACCGCTCGACCAAGCGTAATTGCGCAGGCGTCAGGTTCAGATTGGCCCGGTTGTCGTAAACGGCCTTATAGCGCTGGAACAGCTTAGGATCGAGCATCAACCCGTCATAGAAGGACGACAGCTTGGGCTCCCATTCCCCTTCAAGCTGGTTAACCCGGTCATTTGACAGGTTCGAGGTCTGCACGCCCCAAAGGGATTGAAGCCGGTCCATCTTGCTTCCCGCCAACATCATCGGCTCATGGACGTTCTGGAAGGTCGCGGGTGCAGGATTGTCGCGCACGGCCTCAACCTCTTGCTTCATATCGGCCATGGCCTCGGTAAAGGCCGCTGGGAACTGTTCAGCATCGAGCCTGTCCCAAGCGGGGACGCCCTGGAATGGCCCAGTCCACTCAGCGGTCAGCGGATTGGGCGCAGCCTTCGGCGCGGGAGCTTCAGCGACGGTCGGGGCAGTCGTGGTCATGGGCTTTTCCATTGTCGCGCACCCGGCAAGCGCGCTGCTGGCCAAGAGGATTAGAAGGGCGGATTTCATAGGTCGCTCCGGTGCAGTAGGGCGATGTTTGAGGATTGGACTGACCTTAGCAGGCGATAGCCGCTCTGCGTCAGACCAAAAATGCTGCAAGCCGACAGTTTGCCTTGCTCAGGCCCGCCCTGCGTCGCTACGGTCCGGCCTTAACGAGACTTACCCCCCTCACAAGGAACATCCATCAATGGCGATTTCACTCTACGACGTGTCCGTGACCTCATCCCTGCAGGTGCTCGGTGCCGTAA
Organism: uncultured Caulobacteraceae bacterium; assembly: GCA_903884915.1. GTDB lineage: Bacteria > Pseudomonadota > Alphaproteobacteria > Caulobacterales > Caulobacteraceae > CAISGS01. The sequence continues at coordinate 783 of CAISGS010000015.1, forward strand.
CCGGTATTCTGGACCGGGGTATGGCCTTCTGCGTCGACAATAATATCGATCCGAACGAGATGGTTGCCGCGCGCCTCGTCGACGATATGCAGCCCCTGCACTTCCAGATCGTCTCGGTGTTTCACCATTCCTTGGGGGCGATCAACAGCGTCAAGGCTGGCATCGCCACGCCCCCACCGCCCGTTGGTCCGTTCGACTATGCCGGTTTACAAAAGCATGTGGCAGACGCCTTGGCGGGCCTGAAGGCCGTCACCCCCGACGAAATCAACGCGCTCGAAGGCAAGGACGTGACCTTTGAAATGGGCAGCTTCAAACTGCCATTCGTGGCCGAGGGCTTCTTGATGTCCTTCGCCCTGCCCAACCTGCACTTCCACGCCACCACCACCTACGACATCCTGCGCGCGCGCGGCGTGCCGCTGGGCAAGCGCGACTATCTGGGTCAAATGCGCATGAAGGGCTAATTCGCCCTCCCCCATGACAGATCACGCCGCCGAGGATCGCAAGGTCTTCGGCGGCGTTTTTGTCTCAGAACTGAACCTAACCGAGGCGCGTCTTGATGCGCAGGGCGTCCCAACTATTATCCGCCGTCCAGCCGCCATCGACCGGCAGGCTAACGCCGTTCACGAAACTGTCCTCCTGCGCCAAGAAGGCGATGGCGGCGGCAACATCTTCAGGCCGGGCAAAGCGGGCCATCGGGACGCGGTTGATAATGTCCTCATCGCCGTAGGCACCGGAGCCTTGATCGGCGACATCCATCTCGGTCTTGATCCAGCCGGGACAGACCGCATTGACCCGCACCCCGCGCCCGCCCCACTCGGCAGCCAAGGTCCGCGTCAGGCCGATCAGGCCATGTTTGGAGGCATTATAGGCGCTGCGATGGATGACGCCGCCGAGACCCGCGACCGAGGCGACATTGACGATATTGCCACTTTTGCGCTCGAGCATCTGCTTGCCCAAGGCTTGGCTGAGCAGGAAGGGGCCTTGCAGATTGATGGCCATCACCTTCTGCCATTGGGCAAGGCTGGTCTCTTCGGCGGGAGAAATCAGGCTGATACCGGCATTGTTGACCAGCACGTCGGCTGCGCCGTAGTCGGCGGCAACGCGGGCCGCTAAGTCGTGTGCGAAGGCCTCTGACGAGACGTCACCGCAGATGGCAGCAACCTTCAGACCTTCAGCCTGAAGCCGCGCCAGCGGGCCATCGAGAGGCTGTAGATCGGTCATCAGGACCTGATAGCCCTTGCGCCCCAGCAGGGCCGCCGTCGCAAAGCCAACACCCTGGGCAGCGCCCGTCACAACAGCCGTTCTCATCTCGATGGTCCTACGCAAATCAAAATACGGCGCGCACCTTACCAACGCCGTACCGTCGGGGCCAATCGTCTCTTGTCACGGGCGGGGCGGCAAAGCCCCTAAGCGCGGCGCTCGCGCAGGGACAGGACTAAGAAGATCAGGCTCAGGACCACGGCCACAGGGCTTGCGAAATGCTCGGGCGGATGGTGGCCACCTGCGCCCTTGAGGAACCAGC
>CAISGS010000016.1 GCA_903884915.1 uncultured Caulobacteraceae bacterium
CCCCTCCAGCCAGATCGCCTGTTCGATTGGCGGAAATGTGGCCGAAAATTCCGGCGGGGTCCATTGCCTGAAATATGGCCTGACGACCAACAATGTGCTTGGCGTCGAGATGGTGATGATGGACGGGGAGGTGGTGCGTCTGGGTGGCCAGCATCTGGACCCGGCGGGCCTTGATCTTCTGGGCATTGTCGTGGGCTCTGAGGGGCTGCTGGGCGTGGTCACAGAGGTAACGGTGCGCATCCTGCCTAAGCCGCAGACGGCGCGCGCCCTGTTGCTGGGCTTTGAGACAGTGGAAAGCGCCGGTCAGTGCGTGGCCGATGTGATCGCGGCAGGGATCATTCCAGCAGGGATGGAGATGATGGATCGCCCCGCCATTCACGCAGCCGAGGCCTTTGTCCATGCGGGCTATCCGCTGGATGTCGAGGCCCTGCTGATCGTCGAGCTCGATGGGCCCTATGCGGAATGTGACTATCTGGTCGAGCAGGTGGCCAAGATTGCTGTGGCCAATGGGGCGGTGACGTCGCGGTTTTCGACCAGCGAGGACGAGCGGCTGGCCTTCTGGGCGGGGCGCAAGGCGGCGTTCCCGGCGGTGGGGCGCATCTCGCCGGACTATTACTGCATGGACGGCACCATCCCTCGGCGGCGCTTGCCAGAGGTGCTGCGCCGGATGGCGGCCCTGTCGGACCATTACGGGCTCAAGGTCGCCAATGTGTTCCATGCGGGCGACGGCAATCTGCACCCCCTGATCCTCTATGATGCCAATCAGCCGGGAGAGCTTGAGCGGGCCGAGGAATTTGGCGCAGACATCTTGCGGCTCTGTGTCGAGGTTGGCGGCGTGCTGACCGGCGAGCACGGGGTTGGGGTGGAAAAGCGCGACCTGATGGGCACCATGTTCACCGAGATCGATCTGGCCCATCAACAGAGGGTCAAGTGCGCCTTTGATCCGCAGCTCCTGCTCAATCCGGGCAAGGTCTTTCCGACCCTGCACCGCTGCGCCGAGATGGGCCGGATGCACATCCATCACGGGGCTGTGCCCTTCCCAGACCTGCCAAGGTTCTAGGATGGCAGATCAAGCGATCTTGCGTCCCAATGGAACCGATGAGCTGGTCGAGGCCGTCGGCCAAGCGGCGGCGCGCGGCCAGAGGCTTGAGGTGCGCGGCGGCGGCACCAAATCGGCCATGGGTCGGCCCGGTCGGGACACCACCCTCTTGCAGATCCAAGGCTTTGACAAAGTCATCGACTATGACGGCCCCGAACTGGTCCTGACGGCGGGGGCCAGCACGCCCTTGGCGAAGATCGAGACGCTTCTGGCCCAAAACAACCAGATGCTGGCCTTCGAGCCCTTTGACTATGGGGTCCTGTTTGGCCTGCCCCCAGCGGCGACCCTTGGCGGGGTCATTGCGGCGGGGGTGTCTGGTTCGCGCCGACTGACGGCGGGGGCGGTGCGCGACCATTTTCTGGGGCTGCGCGGCGTGTCCGGGCGCGGCGAGGCCTTTATGGGCGGGGCCAAGGTGGTCAAGAATGTCACCGGCTATGACCTGCCCAAGCTGTTGGCCAATTCTTGGGGCCAGTTGGCGGTGATGACCGAGGTGACGCTGAAGGTCTTGCCCCGGCCCCAGACGGTCCAGACTGTCGTCCTGTCTGGTCTTGATGAGCGCCAAGCCTGTCTGGTCATGGCTCAGGCCCTAGGATCGCAAGCTGATGTGGCCGCTGCCGCGCACCTGCCAGCCGAGATCAATGGCGGGCTGGCGCTGACGGCCCTGCGCCTCGAAGGGTTCGAGCCGTCGGTCAAGGCGCGGGTGCAGATGGTGCTTGAGCAATTCGGGGCCACGGCCTCTTGTGATCTCTTGCCGCCTGAGGCCAGCGCCCTTCTGTGGGAACAGGTTCAGTCTGTTAAGCCCCTGCAAGGCGAGGGGACCCTGTGGCGCATCAATGTGCCGCCAATGGCGGGTGCTGAGGTGATCGAGCAGCTTAAGCCCTATGGTGCCCGCTGCCTCTTGGACTGGGCCGGGGGGCTGGTCTGGGCCCTGCTGCCGGTTGGTGATGGGGGGAACGCGGTACGCGATGTGGCTAGCGCGCTGGGCGGTCATGCCATGCTGATCCGTGCGCCAGAGGCCCTGCGCCGATCGATCCCCACCCAACAACCGCTCGCCCCCGGCGTTGCCGCCCTGACCCAGCGCGTCAAGGATGGATTTGATCCTAAGGCCATTCTCGATCCCGAGAGGTTCATCTAAGCCCCCATGCGCACGACCTTTACCCCTGAACAGCGTCTTGATCCGGCCATGGCCGAGTCCGAAGCGGTTATCCGCGCTTGCGTCCACTGCGGCTTTTGCACGGCGACCTGCCCGACCTATGTGCTACTCGGCGACGAGCTCGATTCTCCGCGCGGACGCATCTATCTGATGAAGGAGATGCTGGAAAACCAGCAAAAGCCGACGGCGGAGGTGGTCAAACATATTGACCGCTGCCTATCGTGCATGTCCTGCCTGACCACCTGTCCGTCCGGCGTCCACTATGGGCACTTGGTCGACCATGCCCGCACCTACATCGAGACCCACTATCGTCGCCCCTTGCTAGATCGGTTAGCCCGGCGCGTGCTGGCGGCGGTGCTGCCCTATCCAACGCGGTTTCGTTTTGCCATAGGCTTGGCAAGGCTGGCGCGGCCGTTCTCGCCCCTCCTGAGGTCGATCAACGCCATGCAATCACTCAGCGCTATGTTGGCTTTGGCGCCCACCCAACCTGCCAAGGGCTTGGCGACCAAGGGGGCAGAGGCGGAAGGGATGCGCCTTGGCAGGGTGGCGATGCTGGGCGGCTGCGCCGAGCCGGTCCTTCGCCCTGAAATTGGCCGCGCCGCCGCCAGCCTGATCAGTCGGATGGGCTATGAGGTCGTGGTGGCTCCAAGCGCGGGCTGCTGCGGGGCTCTGGTCCATCATCTGGGCCAAGAGGAAGCGGCTCTTGCCTCTGCACGGCGCAATGTCGATGCTTGGATGGCTGAGATCGAGGGCGCAGGCCTAGAGGCGATCATCGTCACGGCCTCTGGCTGCGGCACCATGATCAAGGACTATGGCTTCATGCTGCGCTCTGACCTGGCCTATGCGGCCAAGGCCGAGCGGGTCTCCCATCTGGCCATGGATATTAGCGAATTTGTCG
>CAISGS010000017.1 GCA_903884915.1 uncultured Caulobacteraceae bacterium
ATCGCCAAGCTGATCCTGAGCCACCTTGCCAATATAGGCCGCCGTACCGCCGAGGCTGGCAATGCCCGCCACCGTATTGGCCGCAGACCCGCCCGAGGTTTCGATCCCTGCGGCCATGCGGCCATAGAGCTGGGCTGCCCGATCATCGTCAATCAGCGCCATCGATCCCTTGGCCATGCCTTCAGCCACAAGGAACGCGTCATTGGCGGGCGAGATGACATCGACGATAGCATTGCCGATGGCGGCGACGTCATATTGGGCGGTCATGGGCTGCAATTACCTGAAAAGCACGAAAAGCGTGCCCTCCTATAGTCTGACTGGCGTCTGAGGGCAAAGGCGCAAGCGGGCCAATAGCGCACGGACACCGTTGCCAGTCCCTTAAAGGCACGTTACCTCGAAAAAATGACCTCAAAGCACCACATCGCGATCCTCGTCCCCTCGCCAGACAACCATCAGCACGATGAGCGTTGGCCGGCCAATTTCGAAACTCTAGCCGCGCCCCTGCGCGCCCTTGGCGCGACGGTTGAGCCTCAGCCTTGGATTGATGGGGCGGCGCCTGAGGCTCTGCTGGTCTATGACCGGGTCCTGCCGCTCTTGGCTTGGGGCTATCATTTGCGGACCAAGGATTGGTTTGAGCGCCTAGAGCTCTGGCAAGAGATGGGCGTGCGGCTCGACCATGATCCTGAGATCCTGCGCTGGAATACCAGCAAGGCCTATTTGGCTGAACTGGCCGCCAAGGGCGCGCCCGTCACGCCGAGCCTGATGGTCGATGGGGTGACTGAGGCGGATCTGGCCAAGGCGCGTGAGCAGTTTCAGAGCCAGACCCTTGTGATCAAGCCGCAAATTTCTGCCGGGGCGCACCAGACCCTTGTGGTTCAAGACCATGACCGGCTCGGCAGCCTCCCCACCGGCCCGGTGATCTTGCAGCCCTTCTTGCCCTCGGTCGGTGAGGAGGGCGAGCTGTCTCTGTTCTATTTTGGCAGCGTCTTTAGCCATGCTGTGGCCAAGGTGGCTCGGCACGGCGATTTTCGGGTTCAGCCGCAATATGGCGGGGCAACGACGGCCTTTGATCCGAGCCCAGAGGCACGCAATGCCTCTGATGCGGTCTTGGCGGCCTGTGGCCTGGACCTGACCTATGCCCGGGTCGATCTGATCCGCTGCCTCGATGGCAGCCTCAGGCTGATGGAGCTGGAGGTGATCGAGCCGGACCTGTTCCTAGCCTTTGCACCCGATGGCGGCGCGGCCTATGGCCGAGCAATCCTAAAGTCGTTCCTTTAGAACAGGTCTCTTGAGGGGCACAGATCCGAGATGGGACAGGTGCTGCATTTGGGCGAGCGCGCGACGCAGATATATCGGCCCTGCAAGATCAGCCAATGGTGGGCCCGGGTCAGGGCGTGCTCTGGCACGATCGCCATCAGTTGGGCCTCGACCTGATCGGGCGTCTTGCCATTGGCCAATTTGAGCCTGTGGGCGACCCGATAGACGTGGGTATCCACAGCGATGGCCGGCTCAATATCCAATTCATTGAGCACCACGCTGGCGGTCTTGCGGCCAACCCCGGGCAGGGCTTCGAGCGAGGCGCGGTCGGTCGGTACCTGTCCGCCATGCTGGTCGATCAGGATTTGGGACAGGGCGATGACGTTCTTGGCCTTGTTGCGATAGAGCCCGATGGTCTTGATGTGATCAGTCACGCCCTCAAGGCCTAGGGCCAGCATGTCTGCGGGATTGTCCGCCTTCTTGAACAGCGGCTCGACGGCCTTGTTGACCCCCTTATCAGTGGCCTGAGCCGACAGGACCACGGCGACCAAAAGCGTATAGGGGTTGAAAAAGTGAAGCTCGGTGCGGGGATGGATATTGGCTGCTTCAAATCGCGCAAACAGGATCTCGATCCGCTCACGCTCTTGGGGTGACAGGCGTTTGGCGCGCGGTTTGGTTTTGGCTTTGGTCTTGCTGATCATGGCGCGGATCATGACTTGGCAATCCCATCACGCCAATCACGATTACGCCCAAGCTGCAAAACTGATGACGATAGGCAAGCGGTTAAAACGCACATGAGACAAGGCCATATAGGTCATTGACACATAAGTCAGCGGCTCATAAATATTTGCCTATGACGATTTTGCAAACCGTTGTGGAACTTCCCGAATTCCTTCGCAGGGCAAAGGCCATCATGACTGAGGCCGAGCGCTTTAGCTTGGTGAACTATATAGCGACAAATCCAAATACCGGCCTGTCGTTAGGCGGCGGGTTGCGTAAGATCCGTATCCCTCGCGAAGGCGGCGGCAAAAGTGGAGGCTATAGAACCCTCTACGTCTTTGGGGGCATACACATGCCAATATTCTTGGTCACGGTATTTGCCAAAAATGAAAAAGATAATTTGAGCGCAAGCGAACAGGCCGCTGCGATCCATCTGAGCAAGATCCTAATAGACTCCTATGGAGACAGACAATGAGTGCCCATGACAGCATCATGCAAGGACTGACGGAAGCCCTGGCCTATGCCCAGGGTAAGGATGTCGGCGCAAGGGTCCACTCTGTTGAGATTCCCAATGTTGATGTCGCCTCGGTTCGGGCGCGAACGGGTCTCTCGCAAGGCGATTTCGCCCGCAGCATTGGCGTTGCCAAGGGGACACTTTTAAACTGGGAGCATGGGAGGCGGCGCCCAACCGGCCCGGCTCAGGTCCTCCTTGCCATGATCGACAAGAAACCCTCCTTGGTGACCGAACTGCTTCGTTAAGAGCAAGTTTCCCTCATGGGGGGCAAATCTATGATGGGACAAAGCCATGGACCATTCCATTTCGAACATGCAGCTCACCCCTGAAGCCAAGCACCTGATCCACTTCCATTGTCTCTATCCCCGATCTTGGCCCATAGGATAGGGTGTCACGGGCGCGATCTTTTGGAGCCAAGCCATGTTCAGTGATGATGAGGTCGAGCGCTATGCCCGCCATCTGGTCCTGCGTGAAATTGGCGGCCAAGGTCAGCAGAAGCTAAAGGCCGCCAAGGTTCTGGTGGTCGGGGCGGGCGGGCTTGGCGGACCGGCGACGCTCTATCTGGCGGCGGCAGGCGTTGGCACGCTCGGTCTCGTCGATGCCGACCATGTCAGCCTGTCTAACCTGCAGCGCCAAATCCTCTTTTCGACACAGGATGTGGGGTCGTCCAAGACGGACCGAGGCGTACAGCATCTGGCCGCGCTGAACCCCGAGATAGGGCTCGTTTCTCACCCCTTTGCCCTGACCGCAGACAATGCCGAGGCCCTGATCGGCCAATATGATCTGGTGTTGGACGGGGTTGACGATTTTGCCGTCCGTTATCTGATCAACGCAGCCTGTCTGGCGACGGGCAAGACCCTAGTGTCCGGCGCGATTGGGCGCTGGACCGGGCAGGTAGCGGTCTTTCATGGCCAGCCCTGTTACCGCTGTCTGGTGCCAGAGATTCCGCCCGGCGCGGAGACCTGTTCTGCTGTCGGGGTGGTTGGGGCCTTGGCGGGAATTATCGGCTCCATGATGGCGCTCGAGGCGATCAAACAGATCACCGGAGCGGGCGAGACCTTGGCCTCACGACTTTTTGTATATGATGGACTATCCGCCGAGGCGCGGACGGTTAGATTGAGCGCTGACCCTGACTGCCCGGCCTGCGGGACCGGTACATCGGGCTAGGCCAAGAGCTAAATAGAGACCAAGCAGGGGCGGGACGATGAAATTGGCATTGAAAATTGTCGGCGGGCTTTTTGTGGGTCTGCTGGTCCTGATCGTCGGGACCTATCTGGCCCTGCGCCGCCCTGATATCGCGTTTGAGACGCTTGAGGCCAAATATGCCAACAGCGCCTCGCACTATCTCGACCTACCGGACGGGGTCCATGTTCACTATCGTGACCAAGGCAACCCGAACGGCCCCGTCTTAGTGCTAGTCCACGGTTTTTCTGCCTCACTCCATACGTGGGAGCCGTGGGTCCAGAGGTTGGGCGGCCAGTACCGGATCATCACGCTTGACCTGCCCGGCCATGGCCTGACGCGGGCGCCAGCGACCTATGTCTCTTCGACCGAAAAGCAGGTGGATGTGGTGGCCCAAACCACCGAGCGGCTTGGGGTGAAAAGTTTCGTCTTGGGCGGCAACTCGATGGGCGGCGGCGTGGCCTGGACCTTTGCCACCCTCCATCCCGAGCGCCTAAAGGGTCTGGTTCTGGTCGACAGTGTCGGTCTGCCACGCGCTCAGACCAACGCCAAATCGCCTCTGGCCTTTAAGCTTTTGCGCTACCCCTTGGCCCGCGCCTTGGGCCAGCAGCTAGATACCTCCGCCTTGGTGGCGACGGGGCTTAAGGGAGCCTTTTACCATAAGGAGATGGTCGATCAGGCCATGATTGACCGCTATGTAGCGCTAGGCCGGGCCGAAGGTCACCGGGCGATCATTCTGAACCAACAGATGGGCCGTAAGATGCGCACGGAGGGCGAGG
>CAISGS010000018.1 GCA_903884915.1 uncultured Caulobacteraceae bacterium
ACCCGGCGAAAGATCTCGCCGAGCAGATAGCCGACCGTGATGGGGTGGTAGCCGCTGGCTGTGCCCGGAGGCCAGATCGGGGCCATGGCGGCCAGTTTTTCGCAGATGACGTCCCATTCAAACCACAGGGCCGGATCAAAGGCCTCGGCAATGCCGCATAGCCCGGCCTGATGAGACAGGACCTGGGCCACCGTGATCGCCCCCTTACCCTCAGCGGCGAAGGCGGGCCAGATCGAGGCAACGCTCTGGTCATAGGCCAAGAGCCCCTGATCGACGAGGCGGGCGATCATTAGGCTGGCGAGGAGCTTGGTGGTCGAAAAGATCGGCGTCAGGGTTGCCTCATCAAAGGGCCGGGTCCGAGCCCGGTCGGCGTGTCCAGCAAAGAGGTCGATGAGGATCTCGCCGCGATGGGCCAAGGCAAAGCGTGCGCCGACCTCCTGTCCGGAGGCGAAGTTCTGGGTGAAGACCTCGCGCACGGCGGCAAATCGGTCAGGGCAAAGGCCGTGGATTTGGGGGCTATCGGTCATCAGAGGCCTTTGCTTAGTCGAGGAGGATCAGGGACACCTGATCAGAACCTTGGGTCAAGCGCTTGCCCATGGCCACGATTGGCAAATCCCCGTGGGCACCCGTTTCGCAAGCCTCGATGGCCTCATAGACGCCGCCGACCGCTTGGCTGAGGGCATGGTGGGGGGCGATGCCTGCAAGGCAGGCCTGAGCCATCAGGGCCGCCAAAAGATCGCCTACCCCGTTTGGGGCGGAGGGTAGGAGGGCATGGGTAACCAGCCAAGCCTCAGACTTCAGCGCCAAGACCACGCCCAAACCGTCCTCGCAAGGCACGGACGAGACCATCACGGTGCGGCCCATCGTGCGCGCCGCCGCCAGTGCGCTGGCTGGATCGGTCACCGCTAGGCCGGACAGTTGGCCAAGCTCCCAAGCATTGGGCGCGAGAATATCAGCGCGGGGAACAAGGTGCTGGGCTAAGGCGGCGGCCACCTCGGGTTTGACATAGAGGCCCTTGCCCGTGTCGCCCATGACCGGATCGACGAGGATCAGGGGCGGGCTAAGGGCGGCCGCGGCTCGCGCTGCACGGATCGCATCAATGGATTTGGCCGCCGCGTCGATCTGATCAGGATGGGAGAAATAGCCGGTCAGGACCAGATCAAAGGCGGCAAAGTCGCCCTTGGCCTCGATACCGTCCAGCACCCCTTGAAAGAGGTCCGGACTGACCGCGCCGCCGCCCGGTGCACCAAGGCCCGGGTGGCGACCAAACAGGACCGTGGGGGCCAGAACAGCATCAATCCCCAAGACCGCGAGGGCAAGGGACTGGGCCCCGCCGCCGACGCGGCTGGAGGCAACGAAGCTAGACATCAAAAGGGCGCGCGTCATGAAGCCTCTATGCCCCCGAACGCGCGCCCTTGACCACCCCTTGCGGGGTGGTTGAGACAAAAAGCCTTGATCGGCTAGTAGCGATAGTGGTCCGGCTTGAAGGGACCGGCCTGCGGCACATCAATATAGTTGGCCTGTTCGGTGGTCAGGGTCGTCAGCTTGGCACCGAGCTTGGCCAGGTGCAGCAGGGCGACCTTTTCGTCCAGCGCCTTGGGCAAGGTGTAGACTTGGTTCTCATAGGCCTTGCCGTTGGTCCAAAGCTCGATCTGAGCCAAGGTCTGATTGGTGAAGCTGGCGCTCATCACGAAGGACGGGTGACCGGTCGCATTGCCCAGATTGACCAGACGGCCTTCGGACAGAAGGATGATCTTCTTGCCATCGGGGAATTCGACATGGTGAACCTGCGGCTTGATCTCGTCCCAAACGAAGTTCTTAAGGCCGGAAACCTGAATTTCGCTGTCGACGTGGCCGATGTTGCAGACGATGGCATTGTTCTTCATGGCGCGCATATGATCGACCGTGATCACATCCTTATTGCCGGTGGCGGTGACAAAGATGTCCGCCTTGCCCGCCATGTCGTCCAAGGTCTGAACATCATAGCCTTCCATGGCCGCCTGCAGGGCGCAGATCGGGTCGATCTCAGTGACCACAACGCGCGCGCCGCCATTGCGCAGGCTGGCCGCTGAGCCCTTGCCCACATCGCCATAGCCGCAGACCACAGCGACCTTACCGGCCAACATCACGTCAGTGCCGCGGCGGATCGCATCGACCAGGCTCTCGCGGCAGCCATAGAGATTGTCGAACTTGGACTTGGTGACGCTGTCATTGACGTTGATGGCGGGGAAGGGCAGCTCGCCCTTGGTGGCCATCTGATAGAGGCGGTGAACGCCGGTGGTGGTCTCTTCCGACACGCCCTTGATGGCGTCGCGAATGGCGGAATAGAAGCCGGGCTTTTCCTTGAGGTAGCGCTTCATCACCGAGAACAGCGCCTCTTCTTCCTCGTTCTGCGGATTGTTCAGGACGCTGGGGTCCTTCTCAGCCTTGGGGCCGAGCACGCAGAGCAAGGTGGCGTCGCCGCCATCATCGAGGATCAGGTTGGGATAGCCGCCGTCTGACCATTCAAAGATCTTGTGAGCATAGTCCCAATATTCGACCAGATTTTCGCCCTTGAAGGCAAAGACCGGCGTACCCACAGCCGCGATGGCGGCAGCAGCATGGTCTTGGGTCGAGAAGATGTTGCAAGAGGCCCAGCGCACATCGGCGCCGAGGGCTTGCAAGGTTTCGATCAGCACGGCGGTCTGGATGGTCATGTGCAAGGACCCGGCGATCCGAGCGCCCTTGAGCGGCTGGGCCGGACCATATTCCTCACGCGTGGCCATCAGGCCCGGCATTCCGGTCTCAGCAATCAAGATTTCCTTGCGGCCAAAGGCGG
>CAISGS010000019.1 GCA_903884915.1 uncultured Caulobacteraceae bacterium
CCAACAAACAATTCGGGGGCCTCGGAAATCAAAATGCCAATAAAATGCGTCCATACTAATATTCCTGTCATAGCGAATGGAAGGAATTCATGAAGAGGCTGGCCAGACATCGCTCCCAGTGAGATCGAAATAGCCAAAGAGGTGGAGACCATTCCTCCTGCGATCCACAGGGGCCCCAAAATAGAACGCCGATATTTGGATATAACGTCCTGCCAAGCCAAGTAAGCCCAAACGTGCCAAAGTTTGATTGCGCGAATATTATCCCTATAGAATAAGTCGATTTGAGAAGTCACAGCTCACCCAAAAAATCGCTCGGAAAAGCCGCTATTGCGTGGCATTTCCGTTAGCACTCGTGGTTTTATAAACCGACCGGAGGGTTGCCCGCAAGCGCTAGCGTTTCGAGAACCCTCCCTGATTGCAGAAGTTTCCTAGACCTGAGGACCCGATGCACTGCTATACTAAAGAGACCGTGGCGGTCACAACTGCAAGGAGATCAACCCATGGCTAAGATTCGAGCACGGGCACCGCTCCGATTGGGCCTGGCCGGGGGCGGCAGTGATGTGTCGCCGTTCTGCGACGAACATGGCGGCTCGGTGCTCAATGTCGCGATCGATCGTTATGCCTTTGCCTCGATCGAGGCGTCGGTGGACGGCGGATTAAGCCTGAGCGCAACCGATTTGGGGATGGTGGACCAGCCAACAACGGGCCGCGATCAGCCTTTGGATGACAGCACCGGCCTTCGGCTCCATCGCGGCGTCATTAACCGTATGGCCAAGCTCTATGGCGAGGACGTGCTGCCTGACCTGAAGCTGACCACCTATGTCGAAAGCCCGATGGGGTCGGGTCTAGGGTCCAGTTCAGCTCTGGTGGTCGCCATGGTCAAGGCGATGTTGGCCTATTATGACCGGTCGCTCACCGCCTACGAGATTGCGCGCCTCGCCTTCGATATTGAGCGCAAGGATCTCGGTTTGCGCGGCGGGCGCCAAGACCAGTATGCGGCGGCCTTTGGCGGCATCAATCTGATGAATTTCGGGGCCAATGATCAGGCTGATGTCACCCCCGTCGCGGCGTCGGGTGCCATGATGCACGAGCTTGAAGCCTCTCTGGTCTTGCTGTTCACCGGGGCCTCTCGTGAGTCCTCGACAGTCATTGAGCGTCAAGCCGAAGCCCTGACCCGAGGCGGCTCCTCCCTAGAGGCCATGCACAATCTGAAGCGCGAAGCCGGGGCCATGCACGACGCCCTGCTCCATGGCGACCTGACCGACATTGCCACAGTCCTCGACCGCGGTTGGGAGGCCAAGAAGGCGACATCACCGGCCGTCTCCACCCCTCAAATCGAATCGGCTCTAGCAGCGGCCAAGCAGGCCGGGGCGCTCGCAGGCAAGGTCTCCGGCGCGGGGGGGGGCGGCTTCATCATGTTCATTACCCCGCCAGAAGAGCGGGCCCTGATCATCCGAACCTTGGAAGAGGGCGGCCACGGGGACTGCATGACCGGACGGTTCGTCACCGATGGAGCCCTATCTTGGACCACGCCCAACCGCGCAGGCTAGGACCTCGGCCTGATCACAGCGGATCGGCGCGCCAAGGTCAGGGGACTGATCGCCATCGCCCCAAGGATCGTCCGGGCAGAGGCCGTGCGCGTCGCTTGGATGGACCTTCGACTTGTCAGCATCGGCCCAATGCCCGCAAGACCCACCACAATGCCGCGCAAGACGGGCCGCGCCTCGCCGCGAACGGCGTGCATGACCATCAACAGGGCCATAACCGGCAGATGCAGCAGCGCCACCACCGGCACCAGTGGCCATGGCGAATTCTTGATCAGGAGCCACAGCCGGTTCTTGGCCCCATGATAGAGGGCAAAATCGGACCGCGCGCCCAGCACAGCAGAGCCGACATGGCTGACCACCGCCTGCGGCACAAATAGGGTCGCCTCTCCGATCAGGCGCAAGCGATAGCCCAGATCGACATCCTCGCAGTAACAGAAAAACCGCTCATCAAAGCCGCCGAGCCCTAAGAACAGATCGCGCGCGATCAGATGGGCCGCGCCGCAAGCCGAAAAGACCTCACCTTCGGGCAGGGCTGTCAAATCATGGCCATAGGCCCCGCGATAGGGGATCCCGGCGAGGGTCAAGACATCGCCCGCCCCATCGATCTTGCCCGGACGGTCGGCGGCCTTCTGCAAACAGGCAAAGCTGCGGATCTTTGACCAGCGCTGGGTGGCTGCAATCAGCTGTTCGAGCCAATCGGGATCGGCATAGGCGTCCGGGTTGAGCAGGGCCAGCCATTGCCCCCTCGCCTGCCCCGCCGCGAGATTATTGCCCGCCGCAAAGCCGATATTGCCGCCAGCCTCGATCAGGCGGATCGCGGGATCGGCCTTAGCTGCTGCCTGGGCTGCGCCATCGCTGGACGCGTTGTCGACCAGCAGCACTTCAAAATCGCCAAAGGTCTGGGCCCGCAGCGCCGCAAGGCACCGCGAAAGGGTCGCCCCGCTTTCAAAGGAGACGATCACAACGCTGATGGCGGGGGCGGAAGCGGTCATGGAAAGCCTATTGGACGAAGCCATGGCTTAACACGAAGACTGGCTCAAACAAGGCCTTCGCCAAGCCAATAGCCTCCTTGCGCCTCATGCTCTAAGATGGGCTGCAATATAGGCTGGCTCGACTTGCACGGGGTTCTTATGGCTGACGCGACAGAGTTTTTCTCGCCCTATCGCCACGACTTTGTGCGCCTCGGCGTCTGCGTGCCTGCGGTTCGGCCCGCCGATGTGGTGTTCAACGCCGATCAGACCTTGGCCCTGATGCAGCAAGGCCATGATCAGAGCGCGGCGATCCTGCTGTTTCCTGAGCTGGGCCTCAGCGCCTACGCCATCGACGACCTGCTGCTGCAAGAGCCTCTGCTCGATGCCGTCGAACAGCAAATCGGGCGCCTGACCGAGGCCAGCCTGGGCCTGACCCCCGTCTGTGTGCTCGGCGCGCCGCTGCGGTTTCAGGGCGGGCTCTATAACTGTGCCGTGACCATCCATGATGGCCGGATCTTGGGCGCAGTGCCCAAGTCATTCCTGCCTAATTACCGCGAGTTTTACGAACAGCGCTGGTTCACCCCCGGGGCGGACATTGCCTCGGAGGTCATCTCTATCGCGGGCGAAGAGGTTCCGTTCGGTACCGACCTGCTGTTCCAAGCCACAGGCCGCACGCCCTTTTGCTTCCATATCGAGATCTGCGAGGATGTCTGGACCCCAACGCCGCCCAGCACCCAGGCCGCTCTGGCCGGGGCGGAGATCTTGCTCAACCTTTCGGCCAGCAACATCACCATCGGTAAGGCCGAGACGCGGCGTGTGCTCTGCGCCTCCCAGTCCGAGCGCTGCCTTGCCGCCTATGCCTATTCGGCGGCGGGACCGGGCGAATCGACCACCGATCTGGCATGGGATGGCCATGGCGCGGTGTTCGAGCTGGGTCAGGTCTTGGCCGAGTCCGAGCGCTTTGCCCTAGAGGCAACCCTGACCCTGACCGACATTGATCAGGGCCGCATTCGACAAGAGCGTCTGCGCGCGGGCACTTGGAACGACGCGGCTCAGCGGGCGCGGCGGGACCATCCCGGCTTTGACATGGTCGAGTTTGAGTTCGAGGCCCCCACCGGGCCCCTCCCCCTGATGCGCAAGGTCGAGCGCTTCCCCTATGTGCCGTCTGACCCCACCAAGCTGCGCGAAAACTGTTACGAGGCTTGGAACATTCAGGTTCAGGGTCTGGCCACGCGGCTCAAGGCCACAGGCCTTCGCCATCTGGTCATTGGCGTGTCGGGCGGTCTGGATTCGACCCAGGCCCTGATCGTGGCGGTCAAGGCGATGGAGCGGCTGGGCCTGCCGCGCAGCCATGTGTTGGCTTACACCCTGCCCGGTTTTGCCACCTCGGACGGCACCAAGTCCAATGCCCTGGCCCTGATGCAGGCGCTAGGCGTGACCGCGCACGAGCTGGACATCCGCCCTGCCGCGCGCCAGATGCTGGCCGATCTGGGCCATCCCTTTGCAGGCGGCGAGCCGGTCTATGATGTGACCTTTGAGAATGTGCAGGCGGGCCTGCGCACCGACTATCTGTTCCGTCTCGCCAATCAACAGGGCGCGCTGGTGGTGGGCACGGGCGATCTGTCCGAGCTGGGGCTGGGCTGGTGCACCTATGGGGTCGGCGATCACATGTCGCATTACAATCCCAATGCCGGGGTGTCCAAGACCCTGATCCAGCACCTGATCCGCTTTGCCGCCGCGTCGGGCGACTTTAGCCCTGAAACCGCCGACCTTCTGCGCGCCATCTTGGCCACCGAAATCTCGCCCGAGCTGGTGCCCGCTGGCGCCGATGGCAAGGTCCAATCAACCGAGAGCTTTGTCGGCCCCTACGCGCTTCAGGACTTTAACCTGTTCTATCTGACGAGGTACGGCTTTAAGCCGTCCAAGATCGCCTATCTGTCTTGGAACGCGTGGCATGATGCAGCACAGGGCGGCTGGCCGACCGATACGCCCGAGGGCCAGCGCCTCGCCTATGACCTGCCGACGATCAAGGGCTGGATGGCCCTATTCCTGAAACGGTTCTTCGCCAACCAATTCAAGCGCTCCGCCGTCCCCAATGGCCCCAAGATCAGCTCCGGCGGCTCCCTTTCGCCCCGCGGCGACTGGCGCATGCCGTCGGACGCCAAGGCTGATGTTTGGCTACAGGAACTGGAAAAGGGTGTGCCGGGTTAGGGACACCCCTCTCGTTCCCATTTTGGAAACAAATATTTGATCCCGATATGGGAACATGCTATGGACTGGTCATGAGGATCATCGCAAGGCGAACCTTGGTCATCTATGCAGACCGCCACCCCTTGGCAAAATCCGCCCTCAACAGGTGGGCCAATGCCATCGAGGCAGGGGAGTGGCAGAGCATGTCTGGGCTCTCGGCGTCGTTCTCGGGGGCAAAGGTTCTGAATGCAGACCGGGTCCGGTTTGCCGTTGGGGGCGGGGCCTTTCGGCTGATTGCTGCCTTCGATTTTCGCCGCCAGATCGCCTTTGTAAAGTTCATCGGTACGCATCAGGACTATGACCGTATCGACGCCCTGACGGTTTCGCAGTTTTAGGAGAGACCCATGAATGTTCATGTCATCCGCAATGACGACGACCTAACGGCCGCCCTTA
>CAISGS010000020.1 GCA_903884915.1 uncultured Caulobacteraceae bacterium
AACTGGCCAAAGACCTCTGGCATGGCCTCCTCCATCGACAGGGCCGTCTCGCCCATCTCTTCGCGGGCGATTTTGGTCAGGCTTTGGGGCGTGCGGATACCGGCCACCACATCCTCGCCCTGGGCATTGATCAGGAACTCGCCATAGAGCCGCGCCTCGCCGGTCGAGGGGTTGCGGGTAAAGGCCACGCCCGTTGCCGAGGTCTCGCCCATATTGCCGAACACCATCGACTGGACATTGACCGCCGTGCCCCAGCTTTCGGGGATATCGTGCATGCGGCGATAGAACTTGGCCCGCTCATTCATCCAACTGGCAAAGACAGCGCTGACTGCGCCCCATAGCTGGGCGGCAGGGTCTTGCGGGAAGGGACGGTCCAGCTCGCGCTCGACAGCGGCCTTATAGTCGGCCACGACCGCTTCCCAGTCTTCGGCGCTCAGGGCCGTGTCGATGCTGACATCCAAGCGGTCCTTATGCTCGTCGAGGATCTCTTCGAACATGTGATGGTCCAGATCGAGCACGACGTTGGAATACATCTGGATGAAGCGGCGATAGCTATCAAAGGCAAAGCGCCGGTCGCCCGACAGCTTGGCCAGACCCTCGACCGTGGAATCATTCAGGCCAAGGTTCAGCACCGTGTCCATCATGCCCGGCATCGAGGCGCGGGCCCCCGAACGCACAGATACGAGCAACGGATTAGCCGGATCGCCAAAGACCTTGCCCGTGATGGCCTCGACCTTGGCCAGACCGGCCCGGACCTGATCTTCGAGGTGCGCCGGATAGGTCTTGCCATTGCTATAATAGTGGACGCAGGCCTCGGTGGTGATGGTGAAACCCGGCGGCACCGGCAGGCCCAGCGCGCTCATCTCGGCCAGATTGGCGCCCTTGCCCCCCAAGAGGTTCTTCATCTTGGCATCGCCATCGGCACTGCCGCCGCCAAACCCATAGACCCAACGGATAGGGGTCGCGCTATCGTTCGCCATGGTCATCTCACCCGTTAATCAAGGAAAAGTCTGCGACGCGCTGCATCGTGTCACGCACCGCTGTGAGCAGCAGCAGGCGATTGTCACGCAGGGCAGGATCGGGATCGTTCACGAACACCTTGTCAAAGAACCCATCGACTGGCGCGCGAAGGCCTGACAGAGCCGACATGGCCGCTGTGTAGTTGTCGGTGGACAGCGCCTCATCAACGCGCGGCTTAATGGCCTGCAAGGCCTCAAGCAAGGCCGCCTCTTCTGCCGGTGCGCCAGCCATCTGGACGGGTTGACCCACTGTTGCCGCCCCGCCCTTTTTGGTTTCCGCCGCAAGGATACTGGCCGCACGATTGAAACCGCTGAGCAGATTGGCCCCATCATCGGTCTTGAGGAAACCGGCCAGTGCCTCGACCCGTCCGATCATCTGACCAATATCGATCTGGTCCAAAGCCGCGCTCTTAAAGGCCGCCTGCACGAAATCATGCCGATAGCCCTGATCGCGTAGAGAAACGCCCAAGCGGTCCATGATGAAGGCGACTAGCGAAGTGTCGGGCGAAGCCACGGCGAAGGCTATCTTGGCGTGACCCGCAGCGACCTTGGACAGGTCCATCGACAGGCCATTGTCCGCAATCAACCGGATCACGCCCAAAGCCGCCCGCCTCAGCGCATAGGGGTCTTTCGAGCCTGTCGGCTTCTCGTCGATGGCAAAGAAACCGACCAGCGTATCCAGCTTCTCGGCCAGCGCGACAGCAACGCTGACAGGCGCGGTTGGCACGCTATCGGCGGGGCCTTGGGGTTTGTAGTGGTCGCGGATGGCGTCGGCGACGGCGTCGGGCTCGCCCTGCTGGCGGGCATAGTAGCCGCCCATTAGGCCTTGCAACTCGGGGAATTCACCGACCATGCCGCAGGTCAGGTCGGCCTTGGCCAGCAGCCCTGCCCGCTCAGCCTGAGCCTGATCCGCACCGATCAACTCGGCGATCTGTCCAGCCAGCGCCGAAATCCGCTCGGCGCGCTGATAGAGCGTGCCCAGCTTGGCGTGGAAGGTCACGCTCTTCAGCTTTTC
>CAISGS010000021.1 GCA_903884915.1 uncultured Caulobacteraceae bacterium
AGCGAAGCAACCTAGGGGTCTGACACAAACCGAAATTGACATTCCCCTGGGTTGCTTCGGCGCGACGCGCCTCGCAATGACGCAGATTTTGTCATGCGCTCGGTGCCCGAAGTCCCCCTCACCCAACCCTCTTCCCCAAGGGGGCGAGGGCTAAGAAAGAAAAAGCCCTCTCCCTGAGGGAGAGGGTTGGGTGAGGGCCTTGTTTAAAAGCCCCTACCCCTTGGCCGTCAGCCGCACCGGCAGGTCCGTATAGCCAAGCACGAAATTATTGGCCAAGCGCACGGGTTCACCGACCACCTCGACCCGCTCAAAGCGCGCCATAATCTCTTCCCACAGGATACGCAGTTGCATCTCCGCAACCCGATTGCCCATGCAGCGATGGATGCCAAAGCCGAAGGACAGGTGCTGACGGGCCCGGTCGCGGTCGATAATGAACTCATCAGCCCGCTCAATCACCGCGTCATCGCGGTTGCCAGAAATGTACCACATCACCACCCGGTCGCCCTTGCGGATCTGCTGGCCCTGGAACTCGATATCTTGGGTCGCGGTCCGGCGCATATGGGCCAGCGGCGTCTGCCAACGGATAATCTCAGAGATCATGTTCGGGATCAGGCTCGGATCGGCCTTAAGCTTGTCATATTCCCCCGGAAACTGGTTCAGGGCCAAAACCCCGCCCGAGATCGAGTTGCGCGTCGTGTCGTTGCCGCCGACGATCAGCAGGATCAGATTGCCCAAAAACTCCATCGGATCATTGACCATATCCTTGGTGTCAGGATTGTGGGCCAACAGGGAAATGAAGTCGAACTGAGGCTCGGCCGCTGCCCGCTCATGCCATAGGGTGGTGAAATAGCTCAGGCACTCCATCAAGGTGCGCTCACGCTGAGCCATATCGACCGCCACGCCCACCGTCTCTGAGGCTGTCACCACGTCTGACCAGAAGGGCAGCAGGTGACGATCTTCCCACGGAAAATCAAACAGGGTGGCCAGCATCTGGGTGGTCAACTCAATCGACACCCGATCAACCCAGTTGAAGGTCTCGCCGACCGGCAAACTGTCCAAGATCGTTCAGACCCTTTGACGGATGAGCACCTCAAGATCCTGCAACCGCCGAGGCGACACCGCCGGCGTCGCCGCCCGCCGCTGCACATCATGCTTGGGCGGGTCCATGGCGATGAAGTTCAAGGGCGCAAAGCCCTCGGGATTGTCGCCAATGACAATGTCGCGGTCTGACGAAAAGACCTGATGGTTGGTGTCCACCGCCATAATGTCATGGAACCGCGTGATCGACCAAAAGGCCCCAAATTGGCTCTGAGGCGTATAGTGGACCGGGGACTCTTGGCGCAGCCTCTTGAAAAATTCCAGATGCGAGCCGTCCTGAAACAGCTCCGCCCGACTGGGGTCCAACCCCTCCAAAGGCAAGCCCCAAGGATCAATCGCACCCTTAGACTTCGGCGCTGAAAACCCGTCCATCATACCACTCCCTAACCCTGCCCTCTGTGTCGGGGCCTTTAGGACAGTGCAAGCCGGATGGACGGTGGAGTCAATGGGGGATCATGCTGAAGAACACCATCCGCAAGCCAACAACACAAAACCCCACTGAGACGAACTCAAGCGGATTGGTGTGTGTCTAGTTCTGAAGGGTTATGATAGGCAACGCTTTGGGTGCGGGGACAGGATTTGAACCTGTGACCTTCAGGTTATGAGCCTGACGAGCTACCGGGCTGCTCCACCCC
>CAISGS010000022.1 GCA_903884915.1 uncultured Caulobacteraceae bacterium
GGGTCATGGTCGGGGAACGGGGCAAAGTCGACCAGTTCGCAGCCTGCCTCGGTCAAGGCCCGCTCGACCTTCCAAGGCTTACCAACCCCAGCAAAGCCCAGTTGCGGGCCACGCGGCGGCGGGGCGGGCGCTTCAAGGCGCGCCACCAACACTGGCTTATCGCCAAACTCCGCCATCAGATCTGGATCAACCTTGGTCAGGCCATGCGGGAGCAGCACCACGACCGCATCGGCACGGGCCAAACCCCGACGTAGCGGCTCTCTCATCGGACCGGCAGGGAACACCGCGCCATCGCCAAAGGGCCATTCCTGACCACGCGTCTCGCCATCGACGACAATGATCGACAGGGCCTTTTTCACGTCGGGATTTTGGTGGCCATCATCCATGACCACGACCTGAGCGCCCGCCGCAGCCGCCGCCTTGGCACCGGCCAGCCGGTTGCGAGCGACCCACATGGGGAAGTCTTGCGCCAGCATCAGCGGCTCATCACCGACCTCTGAGGCATCGTGGTTGTCAGGATCGACCTGAATCGGGCCTTCCAGCGTGCCGCCATGACCGCGCGAAAGGCCATGGGCGCGCTTCTTGGCATGGGTCAAGCGCAGCAGAATCTCACGCACAACTGGCGTCTTGCCCGCACCGCCCATGGTCAGGTTGCCGACACAGATCACCGGTATCCCAGCATCACCGGGCTTGGCATTTCTGATGCGTCGTTCCGTAAAGAAGGCCCAAAGCCACGATAGAGGCCGCAGAAGCATTCGGGTGATCGGGGCGGGCGCGCCGGTGCGCACATACCACCAACGCGGTGTTGAAAGGCTCATGCCCCTGCCTCGCGGCGCGGCAGGAGGGGTGAGAGGGCCTGCCAGATCGCGGCCATCTGTCCGCCATCCTGCGCCGCAAACCGGGCCGCCGCCGCTCCCAAGGCCTTGGCCTTAGCGCTATGGGTCAGCAGGTCGTTCAGGGCGCTCATCAACTCAATCTCCGACGCGACAAGGACCAAGCCTTGAGCACGCTCCATATCGCCACAGACTTCGGCGAAATTAAACACCTGATCTCCGCACATCATCGTGACACCCAGCCGCGCGCCCTCGAGCGGGTTGTGACCCCCAATGCCCGGAAGAAAGGATCCGCCGATGATGGCAAGGCTCGCCAGCCGGTAGAACAGGCCCATCTCGCCCAAGGTGTCGGCCACATAGACCTCGGTTGAGGGCTCCAAGGGCTCGGCAGCGGCGCGGCGGGCGACCCTAAGGCCCTGATCGCTTGACAGTTTTTCTACCGCTGGCCCGCGTTCAGGATGACGCGGCGCAAGGATCAGCAAGGGCTTCGGCTCCGGAATAGAGCCATAGGCCCGCAGCATGATCTCGTCCTCACCCTCATGGGTGCTGGCGGCAAGGACCACTGCGCGGCCTGCGACGCCATGGCTCAAGGCCTCAAGGGCAGCGGGGTCATAGTCGAGCGGCAGGGCAAGGCTCTTCAGATTGGCCAGCCCCTGAACCGTGCCACCAAGGCCCTCCAGTCGTTCAGCACTGGCGCTATCTTGGGCTTGGATGAGGTCAAAAGAGGACAGAAGCGCCTTCGCGGTCTTGGGCCACCTCGCCCAGCCATCGGCGCTGACCTTCGTCATGCGGGCGGACAGCAGGGCAAGGCTCACGCCCCGGTCACGGGCCGCCAAGATCAGGTTGGGCCAAAGCTCGCTCTCAACGAACAGGGCAAGGTCCGGTCGCCAATGGTCCAGAAACCTTGCGACGGCGCGGGGGGCGTCGATGGGGGCATAGTGATGGATGACGCCGCTGGGCAGCCTTGCCGATAGGAGGTCAGCCGCGGTGCGCGTGCCGCTGGTCACGAGCAAGGTCAGGTCTGGCCGCTCTTGGCGCAGATGATCAATCAGGGGCAGGTGCGACAGGCTCTCGCCAACGCTAGCGCCATGTAACCAGATCAGAGGACCGGCGGGCCGCGCGAGGGACGAAAAGCCAAGCCGTTCGGTCACGCGGGCAGCGTCTTCCTTGCCGCGCCTGACCCGCGCCGTGAGCAGGTGCGGAGCAAAGGGCTCGAAGATCGCCGTGGCCAGCCGATAGAGCTGCAGAGCCAAGGTTCGGCTCATCTTACCAGCGCCTCGGCCCGCTCAGTCACCGCAGTCAAGCGCGCGGCCCAGTCGAGCGCTACGGCCTCGGCATCGATCTTGCCATCAAGCTGGAATGGCCCGTCCCAGACCATGGCGGCCTTGCCAAAGGGGATGGGCAGGACAGCCTTGTCCCAACTGCCCAGCCGGATACAGGGATTGCAGGCTAGACCGACAAACAGCACTGGCGCGCCGGTCAGCCGTGCCAACATCGGTGTACCCTCCGCCATCACATGGGCCGGGCCGCGAGGGCCGTCAGGCGTGATCGCGACGGCGCCGCCGGAATTGACCCATTTGGCCATGTCGCGAAAGGCCGCCATGCCGCCCTTGGACTTGGCGGGGTCAGACTTCTTTTGCGAGGAGCCACGAATGGCCGGGAACCCGACCAGCGCCATGGCCTTGGCGATGAACTCGCCATCCGCCGATAGAGAGATCAAGGCGCGGCACTCCTGCGCCTCCTTGGGCCAAGAGGCCGGGGACAGAGATATGCGGTCATGCCAAAGGCAAAGCATGGCTCCACCTTCGCTCTTCCAGACCCCTTGGGCCCGCTCGCGATCGACATGGGTCCAGCGCATGGTGCTGATGGACAGCCGCATATAGGCAGCGAACAGATAGGCCAAGGCGCTCTGGATCAAGGCCGAACGGAACAGGGATTTCACGGGTGGGTCTCCATAGCCGCACCCCTATCCAAGTCCTGCGACTGTGCCAATCGGGCATAGAGCCCGCGCTGCGCCATCAGACTGTCATGGTCGCCGGTCTCGACCACCTGACCCTTGTCGATGACATAGATGCGGTCGGCACCGCGAACGGTCGAGAGGCGGTGCGCGATCAGGATCGTCGTGCGACCGGCCATGAGCCGCTCCAGCGCCTCTTGCACCTTGGCCTCGCTCTCGGTGTCTAGGGCGCTGGTGGCCTCATCGAGCAGCAGGATTGGCGCGTTCTTGAGAAAGGCACGGGCAATGGCGATGCGCTGGCGCTGACCACCGGAAAGGCGCGCGCCGGCCTCTCCGACGGGGGTGTCATAGCCCTTTGGCAGGACCAGGATGAAGTCGTGGGCGGCGGCCTGAGCCGCAGCAGCCTCGATCTCGGCTTGGCTGGCGCTGGGGCGCGCATAGGCGATATTGGCCCCGATTGTGTCGTCGAACAGGAACGGCTCTTGCGTCACCAAGGCGATCTGGTCGCGCAGGGAGGCCAAGGTCACGTCCCGCACATCCACCCCATCGATGGTCAATCGCCCGGCAGTCACATCATAGAACCGCGGGATCAGGTTCAAGATCGTGCTCTTGCCACCGCCCGAGGGCCCGACCAAAGCGATGGTCTCGCCGCGTTTAGCGCTCAGGCTGACATGGGACAGGACATTCGTTTCTGGCCCATAGGCAAAGGATACATCCTCGAGGCTCAAGGTCGCTTCACCATGCGCGAGGGCCTTGGCCTCGGGTGCATCCCGAACCTCGGCCTCGACATCGAGACTGGCAAAGAGGCGGCGCGCGGCGGTCAGACCCTCGGCCATCACGGTCTGCAGATTGGCAAGCTGGCGCAGGGATTGGGATGCCATGGCCAAGGCCCCCAGAAAGGCAATAAAGGCCCCGACATTCATCTGGCCCGTGGTCGAGCGCCAACCGGCATAGGCCATAACCCCGGCGGTAATGACCGTCATCAGGGTCTCGGTGGCGGGGGCGGCGGCGGCTCTGGCATTGGCACCCTTGATCAGATGCTCCTGACGGCGCTGGACGACGGTGGCGACACGGCTCTCTTCATAGGCTTCTCGGTTCTCGATCTTGACGATCTTGACCCCGTCCAAGCTCTCCATAACGGCTGTGGACAGGGCCGAGGTCTCGGCCATCGCGCCCTTGGCGGCCTTGGTGGTGCGCCTGGAAAAACGCCGCATGATCGTAACCGCCAGCGGTGCAACGACCAACACCCCGAAGGACAGCCAAAGGTCCTTGGACATCATCACCGCCACGGCTCCGGCTACGGTCAGGAAGTGCTGGGTATAGTTGACCACGCCAGAGGTCGCGGCTTCTCGGATCAGGCCCGCATCATAAAGAACCGACGAGACATAGGCCCCCGAATGGGCGGTGCGCAGGCGGGCGAGATCGGCGCGGATCAACTTGCCAAAGAGCTGGACCTGCACATCACCGACAATGCCATTGCCGATGCGGTTGACGAGGCTAGCTTGGGTGATCTGCGCCACCCCGCGCACGACGGCAAGAACGGCGATGGTGGCGGGGATGGCCAGCAAGGCCCCCGGCTTATGATCGACCATCAGCTGATTGATCGCTGGATCAAGGATCTGGATCAGCCAAGCACTGAGGCCCGCCACCACCGCCGCACAGAACACCGAGAGGCTTAAGCCCTTCCAGCGCGGGGCCAGATAGGTGCGCAGAACCCGGCTGGCCAAGGCACGGTCGGTGATCGACGGTTCAGAGGTGGGCGAAAACTCATCCATAGGCGATGGGTTGACCGTGATTGCGCGCAAGTCAAGCACGACAGGCTTCCTTTTCGCTGCAGAACGACATAACCAGAGGCCTTAAACAGGAACCGTGATCTTGTCAGGCTTCGATCTCTCCACCTCCGCTGGGCGCCGCCGAGCCTATCTGGACTATCTGGTCAATGACCACGCCTTCTTGCGCGTGGGCTTTCAGAACGCCCATTGGATCACGCCAGAACTGGTGCGCACCAACCAGCCCTGGCCGTTCCAACTGGCTTGGTGGAAGAAGCAGGGCGTGCGCACGATCATCAATCTGCGCGGCGGATTTGATGGCAGTTTCCATGCGCTGGAGAAGGATGCCTGCGAGCGGCTGGGCCTGACGATGGTCGATTTCACCATCACCTCGCGTGAGGTTCCATCACGCGAGCGGGTTCTCGGCGCGCGCGACCTCTTTGCCTCGATTGAATATCCCGCCCTCATGCACTGCAAGTCCGGCGCAGACCGGGCGGGGATCATGAGCGTCTTCTATGCCCACTTCCGCCTCGGCCTGCCGATCCGCGAGGCGATGAAGGAACTGTCCCTGCGCTATCTGCACGTCAAACAGGGCAAGACCGGCGTGCTCGACTATGTGTTTGAGCGCTATCTGGCTGAGGGCGAACCGATTGGCCAAAGCTTCATCGATTGGGTGATGAGCGATGCCTATGACCCCGTTGCGATCAAGGCCGATTTCCGGTCGCAGTGGATTGGCACGCTCTTGACCGAAAAGCTGCTTCGTCGCGAATAGGGGGCCGCGAATAGGGCGGGGCTAGGCGCGCCCGGTCTGGCCCGACAGGCTGCTGGCATGAACGCCGATCTTGGCGAGGGCCTTGGACCATTTGTCATTGGGGTTGGGATCAAACAGCAGATCCTCATCCGCCTCGCAGGTCAGCCAGACATTGTCGCGCAGTTCCTGTTCCAACTGCCCCGGACCCCATCCCGCATAGCCCAAGGCTAGGATGGATCGCCTTGGCCCGCTGTCACCGCCAATGGCCTGCAGAACCTCGCGGGTGGCGGTCATGGCTACGCCATTGGCCACGGGCAAGGTGGCGGTTTCACTGAGATAATCATCTGTGTGCAGCACAAATCCGCGTTCGCGCTCGACCGGCCCGCCGATCAGAACGGGGGCCGGACCCGCCTCGCTGATCAAAGGAATTTCGAGCGTCTTGAGCACATCGGCCAAGGTCACCCCATCGACCGGTCGGTTCAAGGTGACGCCCATGGCCTGATCGGGGGTGTGAACGCACAGATAGACGATGGACCGCTCAAAGCGTGGGTCCTCTATCCCCGGCATGGAGATCAACACCCGACCAGCCAGAAAGGTCCGCTCGCCGGCCTCGCGCCATTCTTTGTTACGGTCAAACATGAGGGGATGATCGGCCGACTGGGGGCGGGTTTCAAGCCTTGAAGATCAAACTTCAATGACAAGTGCGAGAGATCGCGCGCGTGAGGCTTGGCGAACGGTCTTCGCGGCCTTATGTCGGTGGCATGCACGTCATTTCGCGTGTCTCAGACAATCAGGAGGCCCTCATGGCCATCAAGATCGGCGACAGCCTGCCTAAGGCAACCTTCATGACCATGACCGCTGAGGGCCCTGCCCCGGTCACCACCGATCAACTGTTCGGCGGCAAGCGCGTTGCCCTGTTCGCCGTCCCCGGTGCCTTCACCCCGACCTGCTCGGCCAAGCACCTGCCCGGCTTTAAGGAGCACGCCGCAGACCTGAAGGCCAAGGGCGTCGACACCATCGCCTGCGTTTCGGTCAACGATATGTTCGTGATGAAGGCTTGGGCCAAGGATCAGGGCATCACCGACGAAGTGCTGATGCTGGCAGACGGCAATGGCGACTTCACCAAGGCCTTGGGTCTTGAAATGGACGGCTCCAAGTTCGGTATGGGCCTGCGCTCGCAGCGCTATTCCTTCGTCGCCAAGGACGGCGTCGTCGAGAAGCTGAATGTCGAAGAAGGCGGCGACTTCAAGGTCTCCTCCGCCGACTATATGCTCGCCCAACTCTAGAAAAGGCCCTCACCCAACCC
>CAISGS010000023.1 GCA_903884915.1 uncultured Caulobacteraceae bacterium
CTCCCAAGACATGATGGGCCGCGCCCTCCATCCCCTTGTCGACGCCATTGCGGACTTGGATAGCGCGGCGGCGCTTATAGACCTGATCGCAGTCTGCGCGCAGGGCCTCTAATTGCTGGGAGGCTAAGAGATTATGGAAATGATAGAGGCCGTCACGGGCCATGGCCTGATCAAACCTTGTGACATCAAAAGGCGGCTGGATCATGGATTTTACAGTCTCCTTTAGGGCGCCAATTTGATGAAGAGGGCGGTGCCCATGACGAAACTTAGATCGATCTGATGTCCGTTCTGTTCAAGATAGGCATCCCCAACACGCATTGGCCCGTCTCCAAAGGCCCAGACATAGTCGTCAAAGATGATCCAGCCGCCTGGCTTCACCAAAGGACACCACAGCCGTGCGTCGGTTGAGACCTGTTCCAAGGAATGGTTGCCATCAATGTGCAGGACAGAGATTGACCCTGTGTAGGTGGTTTTGCCAAATGTCTCATTTGCAACCCGAAAGCCCGCTCCATACTCAACAGCAGCAGCCTCAGAGGTCGCGCGACAATAGTTTAAATCGCCCTTACTGAGCGGGGCGAGATTCATCTGAAAGATATTGAAGGCGTGCTCGGTGTCCATCCGGGCGCTGGCGTCATCGAGCACCTTAACCCCTTGGTCTAGGCGATCGCTTTTCCACGGGTCGATGCAGAGAACTGAGCCGATAGAATAATATTGGGAAAGCAGGGTGAGAAGTGCGGCGGACCTGCCCCACCATGACCCGATTTCGACAATGTCACCCTCAACCGCATGGCGCATGGCCTCGAATAGGGCGTCGATCTTGTCTAGGTCGGTCATACCCGGAATGGTGTCGATTAGGCGAATATAGCCCGCACGAACCAGAGGCGCAGGTCGGCGCGCACCGCCGGTAAGACCAAACCACTGGCTGTCCGTTGCCAGCTGTGCTTTGGCGAGCACCTTGCGATAGACCTCTTCGGTCCGCAAAAGGGGGTTGGGGGCGATAAGACGAACGTTCGGGGCAATCTTTGGCAAGAGCTCCGCCAACACAGAGCTTGTGACCTCGTGAGGCGAATAGATCGTCGAGATCTGGTGGTCCGACAAGACTTGGGTCAGTCGGTATGCGAACTGCTCATTGTGCACATAGGGCAGATGCTCCCAGGCGTCATAGCTGCTGGCCGCTGGGTCATAGCTTAAGGCGGATGCGCCTAGGACACGGTAACCGCTTGCACGTGCCTCGTCTCGAATGCGTTGAGATTCAGGTAGCCCGCCTGGAAAAATCAAGACAGTGTCTGACATCTGTTAGGCACACTCCAAAACTTCAGTTGTAGATTAGGATTATCTTTAACGCAGGTCCATCACGTTAAGCCACCCGTACAAATTTGGTGCGGGTCAGTCGGCATCAGCGGGACGAAGCAACGAATTGAGAACAGCTATGACCGCCATTGGCAGTGTGTTTCCAATGTCGTTGGATGTGCCAAACGACCGGATCGAAAAAAGCCTTTGGCAAGATTGGACGGCGGGCTGGAGCCATTTCAGCGCCTATAGCTCTGCCCGGTCGGCCTTGGCCGCACTCCTGCGCTTTAAGACCATTAGGCGGATTTGGCTGCCGGACTTCTGTTGTTCTGCGCTCGTTGAGGCGGCGGGGGCAGTCGAGATCGGCTGGTACGCGACAACCCCCGAACTTGATGTGTCATTAGCAAGCTTGTTACCGTCCCTTCGGCCTGGGGATGCGGTTTTAGGCATAGACTATTTTGGCCGTGCGCCCCGCTCTGGCTTTCTGGATTTTGTGCGCGCCCAGCGGGACATCTTGTGGATCGAAGATCGCGCCCATGCCCTGAACCCGGGACGGCCCGCTTGGGGCGATGTCATGCTCTATAGTCCACGCAAGCTTCTGGGCGTGGGGGATGGAGGGGTGATGGTCAGTCAGTCGCCCTTACCCTCTCCCTCAAACAGTCCGACCGCACCGCTTCCCGTCGCGCAACGCCAACGGCAGCGGGATCCGGAGGGTTTGAGACCCGATCAATGGTTTTCCGCCTTCAAAGCCCAAGAGGCCGCCTTCTGCGTTGACGACGGAAGGATGAGCGATCTGACCAAAAAGGTGCTTGAGCGCGCCGACGGGGCCGCGATCTCGGTCCGCCGCCAAGTCAATGCTCGGCGTCTTGCCGCAGATCTAGAGGACTTGGCCCTTTGGCCCACCAATCC
>CAISGS010000024.1 GCA_903884915.1 uncultured Caulobacteraceae bacterium
CGGCCTAGGGTCCTGCGCGGTCTAGTCTAAGTACGGCCCCGGCGCCAATGGGGCTGACATTTTTAGTTTGGGCCGCAATCGATCCGGTGCCACTGTTCAGTTTGAACGCACGACCTCAAAATCCGCCCCTGCAGGAGAAATAGCCCATGTATCGTCGAGCCCTCGTTCTGGCGCTGGCCGCCCTGACCCTGAGCAGTTCCGGCTTGGCGTCAGCCGCTGCGCCCTCCCCCCTAACCGCCGCCCTAGCCGACGCGTCACGGCCAGCGACAGATGTGGCCCGTGACGGCGCCCGCCATCCGGTCGAGATGCTAAGCTTTGCCGGGGTAAAGCCGGGCGACCGGGTCGCAGACTTCATGATGGGGTCTGGCTATTTTACCCGCATTCTGGCCGCAGCCGTCGGGCCCAAGGGTCAGGTCTATGGCTATCAATCGGCTGAGTTCATAGCCTATCGCGCAGCCTACGCCACCGAACAGGCAGCGGTCGCCGCAGACTATAAGAATGTGACGATCATCGCCGCGCCCCTATCGGCGACGGGCCTTCCCGAAGGGTTGGATCTGGTCCTGACGGTTCAGAACTATCACGACCTGCATCTCAAGCCTTTCCCGGTCGACACCGCAGCTTCGGTGAACCGGCAGGTGTTCAAGGCCCTCAAGCCCGGCGGCATCTATCTGGTGGTCGACCATGCCGCCGCCGCCGGTGCGCCCTTGAGCGTCGCCGATAGCCTGCACCGCATCGACATGGCCATCGTCAAACAAGAGGTCGAGGCCGCAGGGTTCAAGCTGGTAAGCGAGAACAAGAGCCTTGCCTTAGCCGCCGATGATCACAGCCTCAACGTCTTCTTGCCGGCCATTCGCGGCAAGACCGACCAATTTATCCTGAAATTCCAAAAGCCGAAATAGAGGTAGGGGCTCGGCCCAATCCGGTAGCAATGAGGGCCTCATGACCTGCGGGACCCTATCCGACCCATAGGCGTCACCGACTGCACACCGAAAATTGGCGCACCCGACACGATTCGAACGTGTGACCTTTGCCTTCGGAGGGCAACGCTCTATCCAGCTGAGCTACGGGTGCCTTCGAGGCCGATGAGGGCCTGCGGCTTGTGGGGCGAGTGTTAGCGCAAGGATGGGGCGGGCGCAATCTTGGTTGCGACGTCGGGCGCGGGTTTCGTTCGGCAGTGCGGGCCCACGTCCATGCTCCCTTATGGGCCCCTAGTCCTTGGTCGGGTCTGCAGCCGTGGGGTCGGCATAGGTCAGGGCGAGGAAGACATCTTCCAGATCGGGGTCTTCGGTCGCCAAGTCCTTGATCGCCACCCCGGCTTCACGCACGCGGTTGAGGACATCTTCGACCCCGGCCGTTGCAGTCTTGAAGGTCACAGCCAAGTGGCCATCGGGGCGCAGGCGGGCATCAAAGCCACCGAGATCAGGCACCGCGCTGAGGGGCTCACGCGGGGTGATGACCACCGCGCGGGTATCGAGCCTTTGCAGCAGGGTCGCGGTCGGTTCGCAGGCCACGACCTTGCCGCGATTGACGATGGCGATCGTATCGCAGAGCTCTTGGGCCTCTTCCAGATAGTGAGTGGTCAGGACGATGGTCACGCCCAGATCATTGAGGCCCTTAACATAGGACCAGAGCTGACGACGCAACTCGACATCGACCCCGGCGGTCGGCTCGTCCAAGATCAGGACCGGCGGGCGGTGGACCATGGCCTTGGCCACCATCAGACGGCGCTTCATGCCGCCGGACAGGGCCCGGACATAGGCATCGGCCTTATCGCTAAGACCCAAAGCCGCCAAGAGGGCGTCGGTCTGACGCTCGGTCTTGGGCACCCCATAGAGACCGGCCTGCACCTCCAGCGATTCGCGGGGGGTGAAGAAGACGTCTGCGGCCAGTTCTTGCGGCACGACGCCGATCGCGGCGCGGGCATCGCGCGGGCGGCTATCAATATCGCGGTCCCAGATCGAGACCTTGCCCGACGTCTTTTGCGTCAGGCCAGCGAGGATATTGATGAAGGTCGATTTTCCCGCCCCATTGGGCCCCAAGAGCCCAAAGATCGAGCCGCGCGGCACGGCCAGATCAATATGATCCAGCGCCGTCTTGGCCGCCGTGGTGCGGGTGGCAGGATAGGTCTTGACGAGGCCGCGCGCCTCGATGGCGTAATCAGGAAGGGTCATGGCCCTAGGGTATTGGCGGGTGGACCGGTCCGCAAGCCAAGAGACGCATTTTGCTGAATTGACGCCCCATCGGCCTCGCCTTAGGTATGCGCCATGGGGCTCGTTGAGCAGACCGATGAGATGGAGTTGCGCCATGACCGCTAAACCAACCGATACAGCAGGCCCCGCGGGCGAGGTCGTCTATGTCCACGGTCACCGGCTCGCCTGCGACGGCGTCGGCGGCGCGCTGGGCCATCCGCGCGTGTTCCTAGAGATGGGCGACGAGGCCTTTGTCGACTGCCCCTATTGCGACCGCCGCTTCATCCATACCGAGGCCAGCCCCAAGGCTAAACACGAGGCCCAGGTTCCCGGCGTCTATGAAATCGGCGGCGGGCACTAGGCTCCCCAACACCGCTGGGGGCCTAAGGCGCTTCAGTCAAATATGTCGAACAGGTCAAAGCGCTTTTTCTTGCCGCGCTTATAGTGATCGTCGTCATCATCATCCTTATAGCGCCTTGGCGGCTCTTGTCGGCCATAGGGCGCTTGGTAGGGTGCTTGATAGGGCGCGCCTTGGGGTGGAGGCGGCGCAGAACTTTCCGGCGGGGCAGACGACCCGGCGACCAGCTTTTCCAACTCACCGCGATCGAGCCAGACCCCGCGACAGGTGGGGCACATATCAAACTCGACGCCCTGACGGTTCACGGCGGTCATGGACTGATTGCAGTTGGGGCAAAGAAGCAGGGGCATGGGTCATCCTTCTGAACATTAAGAAAGGGTGCGCTCGACACCAACAGTCAGGGTGTGGGGTGGGGGGTAACCCTAGAACCAGCACCGAGCGCACCCGATGCGGTCCGACATCACGTCCAACCGTCAAAGACAGTCAAAAACGCCAGAGGGGCCCGGTCCGCTCAGTTGATGTGGGGAGCGGGAATTGGGGTTTCAAGGGGGGATGCATCCCCCTAGTGACCAAAGCGCAGGACCGGCCTATTCTGGTCCCATGACCGAATCCGCTGACACACTCCTCGCCCCTGCCCCTTCGGACCAGCCGCCTGTGCGGCTCTATCTGGTTGATGGGTCGGGTTATATATTTCGGGCCTATCACGCCTTGCCGCCGCTCACGCGCAAGTCCGATGGGATGCCGGTGGGGGCGGTGCAGGGCTTTTGCAATATGTTGTGGAAGCTCTTGGTCGAGATGCGGACCGCGCCCGATGGGCCGACCCATTTGGCGGTGATCTTTGACCAGTCGGGCAAGACCTTCCGCAATGATCTCTATCCCGCCTACAAGGCCCATCGCCCGCCCGCGCCGGAGGACCTGATCCCGCAATTTGCGCTGGTGCGTGAAGCGACGCGGGCCTTTGGCGTTCCAGCCATCGAGCTGGCCAACTATGAGGCCGATGACCTGATCGCCTCCTATGCCACCCATGTGCGCGATCTGGGCGGCGAGGCGGTGATTGTCTCATCGGACAAGGACCTGATGCAGTTGGTCGGGGATCGGGTGATGATGCTCGACACCATGAAGAACCTCAAGATCGGACCCGATCAGGTGTTCGACAAGTTCGGGGTCAGCCCGGACAAGGTGGTCGATCTTCAGGCCCTGACCGGCGACAGCGTCGATAATGTGCCCGGTGCGCCGGGAATTGGGGTCAAGACGGCGGCGCTGCTGATCAATGAATATGGCGATCTGGACACGGTTTTGGCCCGCGCGGGCGAGATCAAGCAGGATAAGCGCCGCCAGACCCTGATCGACTTTGCCGACCAGATCCGCCTGTCGCGCGAGCTGGTGCGGCTGGACGTCAATACGCCCATGCCGGTGGCGCTCGAAGATCTGGTGGTCGACGACCCTCACGGCCCGGCCCTGATGGCCTTTCTGGAAGAGATGGAATTTCGCTCGCTGGCCCGGCGGGTGGGGGACGGGGGGGCTGATGCCCGCGCCGCCTCGGCCAACGGCAATGGCTTTAGCCCGCGACCGAGCGGCTCTGCGCCCGCCAGCGCCCCGACCATGGCCCCTCGCCCCTTCACGGCCAGCGAGAACGCGCCCGTCGCCGTTACCCCTCAGCAGATCGACACCACCGCCTATGTCTGCGTGCGCGACCTCGCCACGCTGGACGAGTGGATTGCGAGGGCGCAGGCCGCTGGCACCATCGCCTTCGACACGGAAACCGACGCCCTGTCCTCGGCCAATGCGGGGCTGGTCGGCGTGTCCTTGGCCGTTGCGCCGGGTCAAGCCTGCTATATCCCGCTGGCGCACCGGCAAGGCGAAGGTCTGCTGTTAGAGGCTCCAGAGGCGCTGGATCAGATCCCGATGGATCAGGCCTTGGCGCGGCTAAAGCCCCTGCTCGAAAATCCCGCAGTGCTTAAGGTCGGGCAGAATGCCAAATATGATCTGGCCGTCCTGTCGCGCTATGGCATCGCGGTGGGCCCCATCGACGACACCATGCTGATCTCCTATGTGCTTGAGGCCGGTCTGCACGGCCACGGCATGGACGAGCTGTCACGCCTGTGGCTGGGTCATGAGCCGATCAGCTTCAAGTCGGTTACCGGCACCGGCAAGGCGCAAAAGAGCTTTGACCAGATCGGCCTAGAGGCCGCGACTCCCTATGCCGCCGAAGATGCCGACGTGACCTTGCGCCTGCATCAAGCCTTGCGTCCGCGCCTCGCCAAAGAGAACCTGCTCACCGTCTATGAGACCCTCGAGCGGCCCTTGCCCGCCGTGCTGGCCCAGATGGAATGCGCCGGGATCAAGGTCGATCAGGAGCGTCTGCGCCAACTGTCACACGAATTTGCCCTGCGCATGAACGATCTGGAGATCAAGGCCCAAGAGATTGTCGGTCACCCGTTCAATCTGGCCAGCCCCAAACAGATCGGCGACATATTGTTTGGCGAGCTTAGCCTGCCCGGCGGCAAGAAGACCGCTACGGGTGCCTGGAGCACCGACGCCGCTGTGCTCGAAGACCTCGCCCTGACCGGCCACGCCCTGCCCAAGGTCTTGCTGGACTGGCGCCAACTGGCCAAGCTGCGCGGCACCTATACCGAGGCTCTGGTCGCCGCCATCGCGCCGCGCACCGGACGGGTCCATACCTCCTTCTCGCTGGCCTCGACCACCACCGGGCGGCTGTCCTCGTCGGACCCGAACCTGCAGAACATCCCGGTGCGCACCGAAGAGGGTCGCAAGATCCGCCAAGCCTTTATCGCCGAACCCGACCACGTCCTGATCAGCGCCGACTATAGTCAGATCGAGCTACGGCTTCTGGCCCATATTGGCGATATTCCCCAGCTCAAGAAGGCCTTTGCCGACGGGCTCGACATCCATGCCATGACCGCTTCTGAGATGTTCGGCGTGCCGGTCGAGGGGATGGACCCGATGATCCGCCGTCAGGCCAAGGCGATCAATTTCGGCATTATCTATGGCATTTCGGGCTTTGGCCTCGCCAATCAGCTCTCGATCCCACAAGATCAGGCCGCTGCCTATATCCGCACC
Source organism: uncultured Caulobacteraceae bacterium (assembly GCA_903884915.1). GTDB lineage: Bacteria > Pseudomonadota > Alphaproteobacteria > Caulobacterales > Caulobacteraceae > CAISGS01. The sequence continues at coordinate 5,629 of CAISGS010000024.1, forward strand.
TATTTTGAGCGCTTCCCCGGCATCCGGGCCTATATGGACAAGACCAAGGCCGAGGTTCACGCCAATGGCTATGTGACCAGCCTGTTTGGCCGCCGCATCAACATCCCCGACATCCGCGCCAAGGCCGCTGGCATGCGCCAGTTCGCCGAACGCGCCGCCATCAATGCCCCGATCCAAGGGGCGGCGGCTGACATTATTCGCCGGGCCATGGTGCGTATGCCTGCGGCTCTGGCCCAAGAGGGCTTGAAGGCCCGCATGCTGTTGCAGGTCCACGATGAACTGGTGTTCGAGGCCCCGGCGTCAGAAGCCGACGCGGTCTGCGCCCTCGCCAAACGGGTGATGGAACGGGCCGCCGAGCCTGCGGTTCAGATCAGCGTGCCCTTGATCGTCGAAGCCAAGGCCGCATTGAACTGGGACGAGGCGCACTAGCCGTTAGACGGGACCGGAGCCGGGACGCTGGCCTCTAAGAACCGCTTTAAGGCAGCCGCCGTTTCCGGCGAGGCCGCAATCTCTTTGCGAACCTCTGGCAGGCGCAGAAGCTTCATGGCCTCGACCTTAGCCCTGTCCGCGACCGGTCCGCTCGGCCCCGCCTCGCCCAAGCTGAGTGCCAAGAGCATCATCAGGCGGTTGGCGGGCGTAAGCTGAGCCTTCATGATCGTGGCAATATATTTGCTCTCAGCCTCGACCAAGCCCCCAACCTCACCGATCCGCTTTAGGATCGGGTCTGTATCCTCTGGGGTCAGGCCCGCCTTGGTGATGGAACTTTGCATCCGAGCCAGTGCCTGCAGCTTGGAGCGCGGTGGCTGGATCTGCCGGACCACATCACGCTCGAACTTGAGTGCCCCAACATTGCTGCGAATCCAGCGGGCCGCTTCGCGCTTATTGGCCCCGCCAATGACATTTTCCAAAAGCCGGATAAGGGCCTCGACCTCTTCGAAGGCCGTGCAATCATGTCCCATATAGGCGGTGACAAATTCCGTGCTCATCAGCATGCGTGACCGGTCAACAAAGGCCGCCTGCACATCCTCATGCGTCATCAACTTGCCCGCCCCGAAGGTCAGGGCCATGGCCAGGGCGCGCAGCATCTCGACCTCTTGCGCCGCATTGTCCGGACACAGACGTCTTGGGCCGAGCAGGTCCCGTAAGATCTGCCGTGATATCGAGGCGCGAACCGCAAAAAAGGCCTCGTGGCCAAGCCATTGGGCCAGCCTCACCGCTGGTCCTTCTAGCGGCGGAAGGGACTTGGCGATGGCCGGTTCGATGCGGATCGAATCATCGACGGCCTTAGGCGCAGCCAAGCGGGTCATGGCCGCCAAGCGCTGGCCCAGATTAAGGTTTGCCCCCAACAGATCCGACAGGCCCTTCTTTGATCCCAAGATCTCCGAGAGGGGCTGCTCCAAGACCTTGAAGGCCAAGGCCTTGGGTCCATCCGCCATCGGCATGGCCGCGCCGACAATCTTGTCGGCCAGATCGAGCAGAGCGGCGACCTTCTGCTTCCAATTGCGCGCAGAGGCCAGATGGGCCGCAACGCCGCCGCCGAGCAGATAGGAGGGGTCTGGCTGGCTATAGAGCCTTACTGCGGCTTGGGCGAAGCCCTCTGTGGCCGGATCGGGGAAGCGGCCCTTTTTGTGATCGGTGCGGATCCGTTCCAAGGTGCGCTCGGTCAGGCCTTGAAAGGTCCGCATGACCTCGTGAACCGACAGGCCCCGGCTTTGCGATTCGGGGATCGAAATCTTCTGGATGGCACCCTGCAGGTCCATCTCTGACCCTTCGAGCAATTCGGCCATATCCGCGCGATGCAGCAGTTCAAAGGCGGTAATGCCATTGCGATTGAGCCACTCTTCGAGCAATCGGGTAATCCGGTCGCGGGAATGCATCGAATAGAGGTCCGGTGGACTGACGCATAGGGGGGCCTGATCTTCGACCTTGGCCTTCTTCGCCTTAACCTCAACCTCACCCTTGGCGAGGATCGTCGAGGTCCGAAATCCTAAGGTTTCGGCATCCATGGTTTCCTTGGTTACCTTGACCGCCGCCGCCTGCCGTTCGGCCAACAGGGACTCAGCCGTAGCGAGGGCGACAGCCCGATCTTCAGTCGCGAGGGACAGGGTCCAAGGGGCCCCCGGCACGCGGCGAATATAGAGCTCGTAATGAATGGGGGCTTGGGCCATCGATCCTCCGAAGGAGGCCATAGGTACAACTATTTTATCATCTGCGAAACTATCACCTTAGGGACGGACGCTTGATGGCTAAGGCTCGCCATTGAATGGCCACATCTGTGCGACTAGCTTATGGGGGTGGCGCTTTTTGGGGCGCGCGGACGGAAGGCTTAGGTGTTCAATGGCGAAAATTACCCTGGTCGATGATGATGAGAATATCGTCACCTCCGTCTCCTTGGCCCTCGAAAGCCACGGCCATGTGGTGAAGGCCTATTATGACGGTGCCTCAGGCTTGGCTGCGCTTGAAAGCGACCCGCCTGACCTGGTTATTCTCGATGTTAAGATGCCCCGGATGGATGGCATGGAGGTGCTGCGCCGCCTGCGTCAGACCTCGAACATCCCCGTCATTATCCTGACCTCCAAGGACGAAGAGATCGACGAGATCCTCGGCTTCAACCTTGGGGCCGACGACTATATGCACAAGCCCTTCAGCCAGCGTCTGCTGATCGAGCGGGTTAAAGCCGTCCTGCGCCGCGCGCGTGACGATGAAGAGGCTGGCAATCCCGGCCAAGCCGCTGCCACGGCCGCGCGCAGCATCAAACGCGGCCGCCTGACCCTCGATTCAGCCCGCCACGACTGCCTGTGGGACGACCGGGCGGTAAAGCTCACCGTCACCGAATTTCTGTTGCTGCAGTCCTTGGCCCAGCGTCCCGGCTTCGTCAAAAGCCGCGATAATCTGATGGATGCGGCCTATGACGATCAGGTCTATGTCGATGATCGGACCATCGACAGCCACATCAAGCGGATGAGACGCAAATTTCGTCAGGTCGATCCGACCTTTGATGCGATAGAAACCCTCTATGGCGTTGGATACCGATATCGCGAAGCCTGAACCGGCCCCCTATCCCGACAGGCAAGCGGGGTTGGAGTCCGGCCAAGGTCAAGGAGCCAGCAAGGGGCGGCGAAAGCTGATTCCGGGCTCGCGACTTGGCGGCCTGATCATTGCCTTGAACCTTCTGGGCCTCGCCATCCTGATCGGCGGGGCGCTAGTGCTGAACGAGCTGCGCCGCGGCCTCGTCAATGCCCAGATTGATAGTCTGACCACCCAAGGCGAGTTCATCGCCAATGTGATCGACCGCGCTGCGACCATGGGCGAGCCGGTCCCGCAGCTTGAAGTCGACCGCGCCGCCCAGACCCTGCAACTGCTGTTCATCCCAAGATCCCAGCGCGCTCGGCTATTCGATGCCGATGGGCAGGAGTTAGCCGACAGCTACACCGTTTCCGATCACGTCGAAAAGCGGTTGCTGCCACCGGCCCGCAAGCAGGGAACACCGGCTCCTGCAGTTCAGAACGACCCCTCACGCCCGGCCAAGGAAGAAGCGGCCCGCAAGGCGCTTCAACAAGAGGTCGCCCGCGCCCTCAAGGGTAAGCCCGTCGCCGGAATGAGGCTGGGAGCCAATGGCGACCGGGTCGTGTCGGTTTCGATCCCGCTGCGCCATGTCGAGGCTGTGCTCGGCGTGCTAACCCTAGAATCCGGCGATGTGGACGAGATCATCGCGGCGGAGCGCAAGGCCCTCTTGCCCTTCATCATCATGGCCATTGCCGTATCGCTGGCCTCGTCCTTCCTGCTCAATCAGCTCATTGCCCAGCCGGTGCTGCGTTTGGCACGGGCTGCGGACCGGGTCAGGCTCTCGCGGGCCAGAGCCATCATCTTGCCAGACCTGGCCGATCGCGAAGATGAGCTGGGCGACCTGACAAGGTCCCTACAGTCGATGACCTCGGCCCTGACCTCGCGGATGGATGCAATTGAGCGGTTTGCCGCCGATGTGGCCCATGAGATCCGCAATCCCCTAACCTCGATCCGGTCAGCGGTTGAGACCCTCGACATCGTGTCTGAGCCCGCGCCGCGCGCCAAGCTGATGGGCATATTGAAACAGGATGTCGGGCGGCTGGATCGCCTGATTACGGACATTTCTAACGCCTCGCGTTTAGATGCCGAACTGTCACGCGATGCGCCGAGGCCGATTGATCTGCCGCGCCTGATGTCCGACCTTAGCGCCCTCTATAGCCAAAGCGCCACACCGGGCGAGGCAAGCGTCCTTATGCTAGATGCCGAAGCCCTTGAAAGCCTGACCATCAGTGGCCGTGAAGGCCCCCTCAGCCAAGTGTTCCGCAACCTGATCGACAATGCCCGCTCCTTTACCCGC
>CAISGS010000025.1 GCA_903884915.1 uncultured Caulobacteraceae bacterium
CCCTCTCCCACAGGGAGAGGGCTAAGAAGGGATGCATCCACTCCCCCTTGATCTTCCTCTCACAGCCCCTGACAATGGCCGCCAAACAAACAACAAACGATCAGGAGACGTCCCGTGAGCTACAAACCCTTTGATCTGACCGGCAAGGTCGCACTCGTCACCGGCGGCAATCGCGGCATTGGGCTGGGGATGGCTGAGGCCATGGCTCAAGCGGGCGCGGATATTGTCATCTGGGGCACCAACGCTGAGCGCAATATCGAGGCTGAAGGCAAGCTTTTGAAGTACGGCGTGCGTGTTATGGCCCAGACCGTCGATGTGTCGGACGAGCATGCGGTGGTTCAGGGGATGAACGAAGCGGTCGAGGCCATGGGCACGGTCCATTCAGTCTTTGCCAATGCCGGTGTCGGCTATCGCTCCAACTCCTTTATCGAAATGACCACCGAGACCTATCGCAAGACCTTGGCGGTCAATCTGGACGGCGTTTTCTGGACCTTCCGTGAGGCCTGCAAGCATATGGTCGCCCGCGCCAAGGCCGGTGATCCCGGGGGGTCGATCGTGGGCATTGCGTCGCTGGCGGCCATTTCCGGACCTGCGCGCAATCAGGCCTATGCCGCGACCAAGGGCGGCGTTGTCTCGATGATGAAGTCCGTCGCGGTGGAACATGCTCGCTATGGCATCCGCGCCAACGCCATCCTGCCCGGCTGGATCGCCACCGACATGACCGCAGCCAATCAAGACAACCCGGTCTTCACCGAAAAGGTCATCAGCCGGGTCCCTTCGCGTCGCTGGGGTCAACCCGAGGATTTTGGCGGTATTGCGGTCTATCTGACCTCGGACGCCTCCAGCTACCATTCGGGCGATAGCTTCCTGATCGACGGCGCCTACGCGATTTTCTAGGCATGTGACGCGGGGTCAGGCTTGCGCTTCGACGCAAGCGGGGGCTTCCTAGGGGAAAGTTTGCAACAGAACATTCCTAGAGGAAACTCCCATGGCCCTGCGTACCTCCCTTTGCGATCTGCTGGATATTGAGCACCCCATCATGCTGGCCGGGATGGGCGGGGTTTCGTACGCGGAACTGGCTGCCGCCGTGTCCAATGCGGGCGGCTATGGCGTGCTGGGCATGGCCGGAACAACGCCGGAATTCATTGCCGAGCAGATGCAGGAGGTTCGCCGCCTGACCGACAAGCCCTTCGGTGTCGACCTCTTGGCCGCCTCGCCTGAATCCCTGACCGCGTCGGTGGATGTGATCATCAAGGGCGGGGCCAGTTCTTTCATCGCAGGGCTAGGCGTGCCCATGCCGATCTTGCAGCAATTGCATGAGGCAGGCCTCAAGGTCATGGTCGTCTGCGGCGCGGTGAAGCATGCCATCAAGGCCGAGCAGGCGGGCTGCGACGCCGTCATCTGTCAGGGCGGTGAGGGCGGGGGTCACACCGGTCTGGTCGGCACCTTGCCTCTGGTGGCTCAGGCCGTGGATGCGGTGAAGATCCCGGTGGTGGCTGCTGGCGGTCTCTATGACGGTCGCGGTCTGGCCGCAGCCCTAACCCTTGGCGCGCAAGGGGTCTGGATGGGCACCCGTTTCATTGCCTCCGCCGAAGCCCATGCCGGACAGCTCTATAAGGAGGCCGTTACCGCCGCCACCGATGACGACACAATCCGCACCCGCTGCTATTCCGGCAAGCCGATGCGCGTGCAAAAGAATAGCTATGTCGCCGGTTGGGAAGCGCGCCCCGAAGAGATCCAAGCCTTTCCGATGCAGGCCATGGTCTCGGTCAAGGCCAACGCCATGGGCGGTATTGGCGGACAGATCGACGGGCTCGATCCTGACAAGTCCTGCTTTGCCATGGGCCAGTCGGCTGGCGGCACCCACGATGTCCTGCCCGCCGCGCAGATCGTCAAGAACATCTTGGATGAGGCCCACAAGGCCATCCGCCGCGCCGCTGACATTGATGCTGGGTAGCGCGGCCTAGCGGTTCTGGTCCAGCCAGAGCCGAAGCTGTTTTAGGAAGGGCAGGGCGGCTTTGAAGTCGTCTTCCCTGATGGCGGCGCGCATCTCTTCCATGAGGGGGCGCAGGCGCTTGAGGCATTGCTGGTGCTCCGCGCCGCCGCCGTCCGATAGGCTGACCCATTTGCGGCGTCCGTCATCGGGATCAGTGGTGATGGCGATCAGGCCTTGCGCCTCTAGCTTTTGCAGCAGGTTGGTCACGGCGCCCTTGGTCAGGTTCAATGAGGCGGCGAGCTGGGCAGGGCTCATTGGCTCGCCTTGACGCGCAAGATGGTTAAGGATCCCGAACTGGGCGTAGGACAGGCCTTGGGGCAGGGCCCGCTCGAGCCTGCTATTCGCCAACTGATCGATCAGGCTGACCTCATGGAACAGCTCAACATCGGGTCGGTCTTTGATCGGATGTGTCGCGGCCATCGGATCGCCCTAATAGTTTATCTATGAACTATTAGATAGTTTAATATTAAACAAGTCAAGCGCTCTGGCCCTAACGCCCCGCCAGACTGTTTAGCATCCCTTGCCGGGCCAAGCCGTCGGCCCGTTCATTGAGGGGGTGGCCACTGTGGCCCTTGACCCAGCGCCAGTCGACTTCGTGGCGCAGGCGGGCCTCATCGAGCCGTCGCCACAGGTCGGCATTCTTGACAGCGCCCTTGCTCTGGGTGCGCCAACCGCGCGCTTTCCATAGGGATAGCCAAGTGGCGATGCCGGTGCGGACATATTGACTGTCCGTATAGAGCACGATCTTGCAGGGGCGGGTCAGGGCCTCCAGCGCTTGGATGGCGCCCATCAGTTCCATGCGGTTGTTGGTGGTGTCCGGCTCGCCGCCGCACAGCTCTTTTTCGTGACCGCCATAGATCAAGA
>CAISGS010000026.1 GCA_903884915.1 uncultured Caulobacteraceae bacterium
CTGAGCTTTGGTGGCCAGCCCAAGCGCATGACGGTGCCCTATGTGGCCGTGTCGCGCTTCTTTGACCCCAGCGTGCAGTTCATGCTGCAGTTCGACGTCGAGGTGCCGGAGGTCGAGCCGACCCCGCCTGAGCCGGACACCAAGGCCGAGCCTGTGTCCGAAGGACCCAAGATCGTTTCCCTCGACCAATTCCGGAAGAAATAGCCCTATGAGCGACGCCTTTGCCCCAGAGAGCGCCCCTGAGAAAGTGGTCCTAACGGACGAACAGCTTCTAACGCGTTTCCAAGCCAGCAAGAACCCGCCGCCCGGTTCAGCCCTGCTGGGCTTTCGGATGGTGGCCGTGAACCGCGAAGCCATGACGGTCGAGGTCGCCTTCGACGCCAAGACCGATTTTTGCAATCCCATGCGACAGATTCAGGGCGGCTATCTGTGCGCCATGCTGGACGAATGCATGTCTGTGGCCGGGATGGTGGCGTCCGACATGACCTGCGTTCTGCCGACCCTCGAGATGAAGACCAGCTTCCTGCGTCCGGGCCTTCCAGGGCCTATTCGCGGTATCGGGCGGGTGATCAAATATGGCCGCACCATCGCCTTTACCGAGGGCGAGCTCTATGACGCCGAAGGCCGGTTGCTGGCCAAGGCCACAGCAACAGCCATCCCCACCCCCTTCACCAAGTTCAAAAAATAGGAACCAGACCATGGGGCTATGGCGGGGTTTGGTTTGGCTTGTTCTCAGCGGCCTGCTGATCCTGCGGCCTGCTCCGGCCATGGCAGACGAGGCCGGGCCCTTTTCCGATTGGGCGGCTGTGGTCGTTGCCGGAGACTGGCACGCACATAGCGGTGCCCCGTCCGAAGTTTTTGACAATGCAAGGCGCGATATCGCCAAGTCGCTGGTCCAGATCGGCTTTTCAGCGGACAATCTTCGCCAGCTCTCGGTCCGTCCAGAGCGCTATGCTAAGGTCGGGGCCCTGCCGACAAAGCCGCGTCAGCTCTTTGAGACCTTGGGTCAACTGACAGCCAAGGCGACGGGCGGCTGCCTTGTCTACATCACCTCACATGGCGCGCCGGAGGGTATTGTCTTTGGAGAGCAACTTCTCGCCCCCGGCGTTTTGGCTGAGATCATCAATCGGACCTGCGCAGACCGGCCGACCGTCGCGGTGATCAGCGCCTGCTTTTCAGGGGTCTTTGTCCCGCCGCTCGCCGGGTCGGATCGCATGATCTTGACGGCTGCGAGACCCGATCGCACCTCTTTTGGCTGCGGCGAGGCCGATGTCTACACCTTCTTTGACACCTGTTTTCTGCAGGAAATGCCTAAGGCCATGGGCTTTCCCGCCCTCGCAAATGGGGTGCGGGCCTGCGTCAGTGATCGTGAAAGTCGGGAGGGCGTGTCGCCCGCCTCTGAACCGCAACTGTTCATTGGACCCCATTTGCGGCCTGTGCTCGCCCTCTATCCCTTTGCCAAACCGAGCACAGCCCAACCTTCGCGATAATACAGATTGGGCAAGACAATCCTTTATTGCGGTCGTTGGGTGGCCTAAAAGCCCTGTACCAAGGGGTAGGCTTGCCGAACGCGGCATCTGAAATCGCTAGGGTCGAGGTAAGCGGATGTCACTGTCACCAAAGACGATCTGGACGGGTCTGCTCGCAGCAGCCCTTTCGCTGGCCACGACGGCCGGTTGGAGCCAAGAGGCGAAGACGACCGGTCCGGTCTCTGCAGCAGCGCCCGCGATCAGCTCGGCTCCCGTGACCACGCCCTTAGCGACAAAGCCTGTGACGCAGGCGCGTCAATATCCGAAGAGATCCTATCGGTCCTATTACAAAGCGCGTCGGACCGTAGGGCCCGCCGCTGCGGGTCTGACCGCCGCCGCTATTGCTACTCCCGTAAAGGCGACACCAGCCATCGTCACGCCTGTCACCCCGACCCAACCGGCCCGTCCTGGCGCGCGTCTTGCCCCCGGAACCGCGATCCCACCGGCGGAGCTAGAGGCCTATGTCGATGGTCTTGTCCGGCGCAGCATGGAGCGGGATCATATTGCCGGAGTCACCGTGTCCATCGTCCAGAACGGCCA
>CAISGS010000027.1 GCA_903884915.1 uncultured Caulobacteraceae bacterium
CACCTAACCCTCTCCCCCCAGGGGGCGAGGGCTAGAGCCGATAAGCCCTCTCCCTGAGGGAGAGGGTCGGGTGAGGGCCTTGTTTTTCTTTAATCCACAGGGCTCCAGCGCTGTGCGGACGAGGCCGCTGCAGGCTTGGCTGCGCCTTGACGCTGACCGCCTTGGCCTTGGCGTTGACCGCCACCGCCGCCGCCAGAGCGACCGCGACCACCGCCGCCATTACCACCGCCGCCACCTGGGCCGCCGCGACGCTGAGGACGGCCGCCATCACGGCCTTCACGGGACTTGGGCTGAGCCAAGCTCTGTTCAGGGACCGGCAGGGAAACTGTACGTGCCGCAATTTCACCCAAGACCTTGTCACCCCGGCGATCGATCGCAGGAATGGTCTGGCGCGTGGTGCGCTGAATATCACGCAGCAGGCCGCGTTCATCGTCGGCGCAGAAGCTGATGGCCGAACCATCGGCGCCAGCGCGGGCCGTACGGCCAATACGGTGGACATAGGCCTCAGGAACCTGCGGCAGTTCGTAATTGATCACATGCGAGACGGCATCAATATCGATGCCGCGCGCGGCGATGTCGGTCGCGATCAGGGCGCGGACCTTGCCCGCCTTAAAGGCGGCCAAAGCGCGTTCCCGCTGGCCCTGGCTCTTGTCACCATGGATGGCAGCCGCCGTGACGCCGACCGCTTCCATATATTGCGCCACACGATCTGCGCCGCGCTTGGTGCGGGTAAAGACGATGGTGCGCGAGAAGGCAGGGTCAGAGAACAGATCGGCCAGCAGGGCGCGCTTGCGCGGCGCCTCGATGAAGATCAGCTTTTGATCAATCCGCTCAACTGTGGTCGCGCCGGGGGTGACGGCGACCTTGACCGGATCCACCAGCATTTCACCAGCCAAGCGGCTAATTTCGGTGGGCATGGTGGCCGAGAAGAACAGGTTTTGACGCTTCTTGCTCATGGTCGCGACGATCTTGCGGATCGGCACCACAAAGCCGAGGTCGAGCATCTGGTCAGCTTCGTCGAGCACGAGGATTTCGCAGGCCGACAGATCAGCCGTACGCTCGGCCATGTGATCCATCAGACGGCCCGGCGTTGCCACCAGAATGTCGATACCCGTGGTCAGGGCCTTGATCTGCGGACCATATTTGGCACCGCCGAAGATCACGGCAACGCTCATGCCCATATGGCGGCCATAGGAGCGGAAGCTCTCGGCAATCTGAGTGGCCAGTTCGCGGGTGGGCGACAGGACCAGGCAGCGGCAACCGCGGCGCGGCGCGGCCTTCTTGTCGGCAGCGAGGCGGTGAAGGATCGGCAGGGCGAAGGCGGCGGTCTTGCCAGTGCCGGTCTGGGCAATACCCAACAGGTCGCGGCCTTCTAGAACCGGCGGAATAGCTTGGGCTTGGATGGGCGTAGGGGTCTCATAGCCTTCTGCCGCCAGCGCCTTAAGCAGCAGCGGGTTCAGACGTAGATCAGTAAATTGAGTCACGGAGGACTTCTCTTTCAAACAGCGATCGTCGCGCGGGGCCGAGACCCTCGGACCGACCGCGCGATGCCGCGAGGCTTATCTATGAAAGCGCCCCGCGTGGCCTGGGCGATCTATGCGAAAATTCGCAGGCGCTCGACAGGCTGGGACAAAGGACCGTCCCCTCACGCGGCTGGAGCACCGTATATCAAGCCATCTCGAGCTTGCGAGCGGCTTGTCGGTCAGTTCGCCTTGAAAGTCAAGGCTTTGCTGCGATGCAGCAGAATGCAGTCCCCTTAACCGTTAAAGCCGCGCACCGCTTCAATGATCTGATCTTGGGTGGCTGCGTCCAGATAGGGGTGCATGGGAAGGCTGATAACCTTACCCGCCTTGGCCTCCGTCACCGGCAAACCGCCTGCCCCTTGGGGGTAATGGCTGTAGGCCGACTGCATATGCATTGGCACGGGATAATAGACCGCCGATGGGATCGATTGGCTCTTTAGATGGGCAGCCAAACCGTCCCGGTCCGGATGCTCAATCGTATATTGCGCCCAAGTCGAGACGCCGCCGTCGATAACGCTCGGTGCCTTGGCGGCACTTCCGGCAAAACCGGCGGCATAGCGATCCGCCACTTGGTTGCGCAGAACGATCTCCTCGGCAAACAGGCTCAGCTTCTCGATCAGGATCGCAGCCTGGATCGTGTCCAGACGGCTGTTCATGCCGATGCGCATGTTTAGATATTTCGGGTCATGGTCAAAGGTGCGCCCGGCAATATCGCTCTTCACCGCCTTGCCATGGACACGCAGACTGTCCATCCGCTCAGCCAAGTCTGCATCATCGGTCAGGACCGCGCCGCCGTCTCCGTAACAGCCCAGAGGCTTGGCTGGGAAGAAGCTGGTGGTGGTCACATCAGCCCAATGGCCCGGATGCTGGCCGTTCAGCGTGCAGCCAAAACCTTGGGCACTGTCGGCTATGAGCTTTAAGCCATGGCGCTGACAGATGGCCGAAATGGCAGGATAGTCGGCGGGCTGGCCGAAGAGATCGACGGCGATCACCGCCTTAGGCGTCAGGCGCCCCTCGGCCTTGACCGCGACAATGGCCGCTTCAAGCTTTTGAGGATCAAGATTGTAGGTATCTGGCAAGATGTCGACAAAGACCGGCTCGGCCAAGGTCCAGGGCACGACTTCTGCGGTGGCGGCAAAGGTAAAGCTCGGACAGAAGACCGCGTCTCCGGCCCCGATATCCCATGCCATCAGCGGCAGGGCGATGGCGTCCGTGCCATTGGCGCAAGACACCCCAAACTTGGCACCTGAGAACTCGGCCAAGGCGCGCTCAAGGGCGCCAACCTCTGGGCCCATCACATAGGCCCCGTGCGCCAAGACCCGCGCGATGGCGGCGTCTAGCGCTGGCTTGATACGGCTCTGTTGGGCGGCGAGGTCGATGAAGGCAATGGTCATGCGGGTCCTGCGGATTGGCATAAGGACGGTTTGATCATCCCGGCGATAGGTCAATTCGGGGGCTCATGGCCAGACAAACCATGTAACCAATCGTAAGACGGACGCGGCTCACCGCTTGGCGCCCCTGCCCCATGGCTGTGCAAAGCCCATTTTTGCCTATGGAAAAAGGGTTTTAAAAATCCAATTAAGCAATGAATCTTGTCGATCCATCGCCTAAGGATCGACATGAGTGAAGTTTTCGGCAAAAACACTCCGCCCTGCGCGCCCGCGCTTGGGGAGAATGATATTTGAGGGTTCCGCGATGCGTTCGCCGATCAAGCAAGGCCTGTACGACCCCCGCAATGAGCACGATGCTTGTGGCGTTGGATTCATTGCCAATATCAAAGGGTTAAAGACCCACGATATCGTCAAACAGGGCTTGCAGATTCTGATCAATATCGACCATCGCGGCGCCGTGGGCGCTGATCCGATGGTCGGTGACGGCGCTGGTTGCCTGATTCAGATTCCCGATGCCTTGCTGCGCGACTGGGCCAAGGGGCAAAGTCTCACTCTGCCCGCCGTCGGTGACTATGCCGTGGCGATGTGTTTCCTGCCGCGCGATCCCGAAGCTCGTGAAATGGCCACCAGCCAGTTCGAGCACTTTATCCGCGTCGAGGGTCAGTCTCTGCTTGGCTGGCGCGATGTGCCGGTTGACACCTCTGTGCTCGGCACCGCCGTGCTGGCTGAAATGCCTGTTATCCGTCAGGCCATTGTCGTTCGCGGCGAAAAGACCAAGGATCAGGATGCCTTTGAGCGCAAGCTGCTGACCATCCGTAAGCAGACGCAAAATCCATTGGCCGATCAGGCCAGCAAGCGCGACCTGCCGACCCTGACCGACTTCTACATGCCGTCCTTCTCGACCCGGACGGTGGTCTATAAGGGCCTGTTGCTGGCCGGTCAGGTGGGGACCTTCTATCTCGACCTGCAAAACCCCCTGACCCAGTCCGCCGTGGCCATGGTGCACCAGCGGTTCTCGACCAACACCTTCCCATCTTGGAAGCTGGCCCACCCTTACCGGTTCATCGCGCACAATGGCGAGATCAACACGGTTCGCGGCAACGTCAACTGGATGAATGCCCGCCGTCGTACGCTGGAATCGCCGCTGCTCGGTCCTGACCTCGACAAGATGTGGCCACTGATCCCACACGGTCAGTCCGATACGGCTTGCCTCGACAATGCTTTGGAACTGCTGCTGGCCGGTGGCTATCCGCTCGCCCATGCCATGATGATGCTGATCCCAGAAGCCTGGTCCGGCAATCAACAGATGGACCCCAAGCGCAAGGCCTTCTACGAATATTACGCTGCCCTGATGGAGCCATGGGACGGTCCGGCCGCCATTGCCTTCACCGATGGTCGTCAGGTCGGCGCCACGCTGGACCGCAACGGCCTGCGCCCTGCCCGCTTCATCCTGACCGACGATGACCATGTGATCATGGCCTCAGAATCGGGCGTCCTGCCGATCCCGGAAGAGCGCATCACCCGCAAGTGGCGCCTCCAGCCCGGCAAGATGCTGCTGATCGATCTGGAACTGGGCAAGATCATCGAGGATAGCGAGATCAAGCGCACCCTCGCCGAAGCCCAGCCCTATGACGAATGGCTCAGCGAAACCCAGTTCAAGCTGGAAGAGCTGCCCATGACGCTCGAAGAGACCTATGGCGAGGGCGATCCCCAGACCCTGCTCGATCGCCAGCAGGCCTTTGGCTATACGCAAGAGGACCTGAAGTTCTTCCTCGCCCCCATGGCGACGACGGCCGAGGACCCCATCGGGTCGATGGGCGCGGACACGCCGATTGCGGTTCTGTCGGAACGCTCCAAGCTGCTCTACGACTATTTCAAGCAGAACTTCGCGCAGGTCACCAACCCGCCCATCGACCCGATCCGTGAGGAACTGGTCATGTCGCTGGTCTCGATGATTGGACCGCGCCCGAACCTTTTGGGCCACCATGCCGGTACCCATAAGCGCTTGGAAGTCACCCAGCCGGTCTTGACCAATGCCAAGATGGACAAGATCCGCGCCATTTCTGAACTGCTGGACGGCGCCTTCCGTACCGCGACCATCGACACCACCTGGGCCGCCAGCGATGGCGCTGAGGGCTTGGAATCGGCCATCGAAAAGATGTGCTGGGCCGCCACCGAGGCCGTGCTGGCCGATAGCAACATCCTGATCCTGTCGGACCGGGCTGTCGGCCCTGACCGGATCGCCATCCCTGCCGCTCTGGCCACAGCCGCTGTGCACCATCACCTGATCCGCCAAGGCCTGCGCATGCAGACCGGTCTGGTCATCGAGACGGGTGAAGCGCGCGAGGTGCACCATTTCTGCGTTCTGGCAGGCTATGGTGCCGAAGCGGTCAACCCCTATCTGGCCTTCGAAACCCTCGAAGCGATCCGCGTAAAGTCCGGCATGAGCCTGAGCGCCGATGAGGTTCAGAAGAACTATATCAAGGCCATCGGTAAGGGCGTGCTCAAGGTCATGTCCAAGATGGGCATCTCGACCTATCAGTCCTATTGCGGCGCTCAGATCTTTGACGCGGTCGGCCTGTCGACCGCTCTGATCGAGAAGTACTTCACCGGTACCGCCACCATGATTGAAGGTGTGGGCCTGCTGGAAGTCGCCGAAGAGACTGTGCGCCGTCACCGCGATGCCTATGCCGATACGCCAATCTATCGCGATGCGCTCGATGTCGGCGGGGCCTATGCCTTCCGTATTCGCGGCGAGGAACATGCCTGGAACCCAGACTCGGTTTCCAAGCTACAACATGCCGTTCGCGGCAATCTGCCGGACGAATATGCCGCCTTTGCCGCGAGCGTCAATGAACAGAGCAAGCGCCTTTTGACCATTCGCGGTCTGATGGAGTTCAAGTTCGCTGACACGCCCCTGTCCATCGACGAAGTCGAACCGGCGGCGGAAATCGTCAAGCGTTTCGCGACCGGCGCTATGAGCTTTGGCTCGATCAGCCGCGAGGCCCACACGACCTTGGCCGTGGCCATGAACCGGATCGGCGCGCGCTCGAACACCGGCGAAGGCGGCGAAGAATCTGACCGGTTCGTGCGCATGCCCAACGGCGATTCCATGCGCTCGGCCATCAAGCAGGTTGCCTCTGGCCGCTTTGGCGTCACGGCTGAATATCTGGTCAATGCGGACGATATCCAGATCAAGATGGCCCAGGGCGCAAAGCCCGGTGAAGGCGGACAATTGCCCGGTCACAAGGTCGATGCCAATATTGCCAAGGTGCGTCACTCGACCCCGGGCGTCGGCCTCATCAGCCCACCGCCGCATCACGACATCTATTCGATCGAGGATCTGGCCCAGCTGATCCACGACCTGAAGAACGTCAATTCGGGCGCACGCATCTCGGTCAAGCTGGTGTCGGAAGTCGGCGTCGGAACCGTGGCTGCGGGCGTGAGCAAGTCTCGCGCCGATCACGTGACCATTTCGGGCTTTGAAGGCGGCACGGGGGCCTCGCCCCTCACCTCTCTGACCCATGCCGGATCGCCTTGGGAAATCGGTCTGGCCGAGACCCAGCAAACCCTGCTGCTCAATGGCCTTCGCGGCCGGATCGCGGTTCAGGCTGACGGCGGTTTGCGCACCGGCAGAGACGTAGCCGTGGCCGCACTTCTGGGCGCCGATGAGTTTGGCTTTGCCACCGCACCGCTGATCGCGGCGGGCTGTATCATGATGCGCAAGTGTCACCTCAATACCTGCCCGGTTGGGGTTGCGACCCAAGACCCGGTGCTGCGCGCGCGCTTCACGGGCCAGCCCGAGCACGTGATTAACTACTTCTTCTTTGTGGCCGAAGAGCTGCGCGCCATCATGGCCCAGCTTGGCATCCGCACCATGAACGAGATGATTGGCCAGGTGGAACTGCTCCATGCCCGCCCTGTCGTCGAACAGTGGAAGGCCAAGGGCGTTGATCTAAGCAAGCTGCTCTACATGCCCGACATTCCTGCCGATCTACCGCGCTGGAACAATGAGCGTCAAGATCACGGGCTGGAAAAGGCCTTGGATCACAGTCTGATTGCCGCTGCCCAGCCCGCGCTGGAGCACGGCACGCCTGTGACCATCAACACCACCGTCTGCAACGTCAATCGCAGCGTCGGGGCCATGCTGTCTGGTGCCCTCGCGCGGAAATATGGCCATGCGGGCCTGCCGACCGACACCATCGGCATTACCTTGACCGGTACGGCCGGGCAGAGCTTTGGGGCCTTCTTGGCGCAAGGCATCAGTTTAACCCTGATCGGCGACGGCAATGACTATGTCGGTAAGGGCCTGTCGGGTGGCCGCGTCATCGTGCGCCAGCCCGCCGACCTGAACCGCGACCCGACCCAGAACATCATTGTGGGCAATACGGTCTTGTACGGGGCTATTGCGGGTCAAGCCTACTTCTCGGGCGTTGCCGGTGAGCGCTTTGCGGTTCGTAACTCCGGCGCCACGGCCGTGGTTGAAGGCACGGGCGACCATGCCTGCGAATATATGACCGGCGGCGTTGTCGCGGTTCTGGGGGCCACGGGCCGTAACTTCGCAGCGGGCATGTCCGGCGGCGTGGCCTATGTCTATAATCCAGAAGGAACCTTTGAGGCCCTGTGCAACCGCGCCATGGTCGAGCTGGAGCCGCTTGAGGCCTCAAGCCTTGAAGACAGCGCCAACGACAATGGCTTGGCCGACATGCTGCGGTTCGACAATGAGCGCCTGCGCCGGTTGATCGAACAGCACCTTGCCCACACCGGCAGCGCCCGCGCCCGCCACATCCTCGATAGCTGGGAGACTTCGGTCACCCAGTTCGTCAAGGTCATGCCAAAAGACTATCGCCGGGCCTTGATGGACCAGCAGGCCGCCTTGGCCGCTTCTGTCGCCGCCGAATAGTCCGTTCGTTCGAGAGAGATAAGATCATGGGTAAGCCCACCGGGTTTCTAGAGATCAGCCGCCGCGACCGTTCCTACGAAGCGCCGCAAGAGCGTTTGAAGACGTGGCAGGAATTTGTGCAGCCTCTGGCCCCAACCGAAATCGGTCAGCAGGCCTCGCGGTGCATGGATTGCGGCATTCCGTTC
>CAISGS010000028.1 GCA_903884915.1 uncultured Caulobacteraceae bacterium
GGGGATATAGTTGTCCGCATGGCCCATGGCGTTTGGCTGGAAGAACACAAAGACGGAGAACAGGATCAAGAACAGGACCATGGCAAAGCCGTCCTTCACCGTCGCATAGGGGGTGAAGGAAACCGTGTCTTCCTTGGACTTTGGATCAATGCCGGCAGGATTGTTCTGGCCAGTCACGTGCAGCGCCCAGACGTGCAGGATCACAACACCCGCGATCATGAACGGCATCAGGAAGTGCAGCGAGAAGAAGCGGTTCAGGGTGGGATTATCCACCGCAAAGCCACCCCAGAGCCAGGTCGTGATGCTCTCACCGATGACGGGGAATGCGCCCAAGAGGTTGGTGATCACCACCGCGCCGTGGAACGACATCTGACCCCAAGGCAGCACATAACCCATGAAGGCTGTGGCCATCATCAGAAGGTAGATCACGCAGCCCAAGATCCACAGAACCTCACGGGGCGCCTTGTATGACCCGTAATAGAGGCCGCGGAACATGTGCATATAGACGGCAAACAGGAACATCGATGCCCCGTTGGCGTGCACATAGCGGATCAACCAGCCATGGTTCACGTCGCGCATGATGTGCTCGACGCTGTTAAAGGCGTGATCCACATGCGGCACATAGTGCATGGCCAAGATGATGCCGGTGACGATCTGCGTCATCAGGCACAAAGAAAGGATACCGCCGAAAGTGTACCAATAGTTCAGGTTCTTCGGGGTCGGATAGTCGACGAAGCTGTCATAGCCCAGTCGAATAATAGGAAGACGCGAGTCCAGCCAGCGCGTGAAACCGGTCTTCGGTTCGTAGGTCGAGTGTCCGCTCATCTGCGCATCAACCGATCTTAACCTTGGTGTCGGAAAGGAAGGCGTACTCAGGTAACGCCAGGTTCTTTGGGGCCGGACCCTTACGGATACGTCCCGCCGTGTCGTAGTGCGAGCCGTGGCAAGGGCAGAACCATCCGCCCCAGTCGCCGCCGCCGAAGGTCGGCACGCAACCCAAGTGGGTGCAGGAACCGATCAGGATCAGCCACTCGGCCTTGCCCGGCTTATGACGGTCGGCATCCTTTGCAGGGTCCTTCAGGTCGGCATTGTCATCGGCCTTAGCCTTGGCAATTTCCGCTGGCGTTCTCTTGCGCACGAACACCGGCTTACCGCGCCACTTGATCGTGACCTCGGAGCCGTCTGCCACCTTGGACAGGTCAAATTCCAATGACGCCAAAGCGAGCATGTCGCCTGACGGATTCATCTGATCGACCAAGGGCCACACCACAGAGCCAACGGCTCCGACGGCAGCGGCCATGGCGGCCACATGAATAAAGTCTCTCCGGCTGGGATCTTCGCCAGCTGGGGTAATTTCCCCGACGGTATCGGCCACCTCAACACCCTTCGAATGGACCGGCTGACATCGCGAAACGATTCAGCTCAAGTCACGTACAATCTCAATCGACCTGACTAAGGTCGTCTGCCACAAGAAGCTAGGCCTATGCAGCCATTCACCCCTTGCGGCGCAACGTCGCAATTGCCCACCGGTCTTGAGTCGCCTCAAGCCAATTAGCCCCTGTTACCGGTTCCGATAGAATGCGCCTCGCCCTTTTTCAACCAGACATTCCGCAAAACCTTGGGGCAGGCATCAGACTTTGCGCCTGTTTGGGCGTCGAAATGGATATTATCGAGCCCTGCGGATTCCCGTTATCCGATAAAAGTCTAGGACGCGCGGCGATGGACTATGGAAAAATTGCGCAAATTCAAAGACATAATTCTTGGGCAGATTTTCAGCTGGCACCAGAGCGGCAAGAGGGACGTCTGATTTTGCTGACCACCAAGGCTGCCATTTCTTTGTACGATTTTTCCTTCCGTGCGGGCGACACCCTGCTGCTTGGCCGCGAAAGTGCCGGTGTGCCCGATGAGGTCCATGCCGCTGCGGCCGGTCGATTGTTTGTGCCATTAGTGCCGCAGGCCCGCTCCTTGAACGTTATTGTCGCCGGAGCCATGGCTCTGGGCGAAGCGATCCGTCAAACCCGCCTAGGCGACAAGCCCGCCGGCTTGGCTTAAGAAAAGTTCCATCATGACCGACACAGCCCTCCTCGACGCCCGTAAGTCCCAAGCCCGCGACTGGTTCGAAACCCTGCGTGATCGCATCTGTGCGACCTTTGAAGCGCTAGAGCAGGCCGCTCCGGCAGACCTCTATCCGGGCGAGCCTGCCACCTTCGTGCGCACCCCGTGGCAGCGTCCCGCTGGCGGCGGCGGGGTGATGTCGATGATGCACGGGCGGCTGTTTGAAAAAGTCGGGGTCCATGTCTCGACCGTTCACGGCACCTTCCCGCCCGACTTTGCCAAGACCATGCCCGGTGCCGAAGAGGACCCACGGTTCTATGCCACCGGCATCAGCCTGATCGCCCATATGCGCAGCCCACGGGTTCCCGCTGTCCATATGAACACCCGCTTCATCGCCACGACCAAGAGTTGGTTTGGCGGCGGCGGCGACCTGACCCCGCTTCTCGCCTATCAGCGCGAGCAGAGCTTCGAGGACGCGATCGACTTCCACGCGGCCTATAAGGGGGCCTGCGACAAGCATGATCCGAC
>CAISGS010000029.1 GCA_903884915.1 uncultured Caulobacteraceae bacterium
GATGCGATCTCTCTTTCAAAACCAACCGGCCGCGCCGCCTTGACCCGTCAGGCCCTGCTGGATGCGGGCCGCAAGCTCTTTTCCGAGCGCGCCGTCGATGCCGTGACCATTGATGAGATTGTTCTGGCGGCCAAGGTGGCCAAGGGTAGCTTCTACAACCACTTTCCCGACCGCGCGGCCTTGGTGCGGGCCGTGACAGCCGATATTCGCTCCGGCCTTGAGCGGGCTGTGGCCAAGGCCAATGAAGGCATAACCGATCCAGCCCATCGCACGGTGCGCGGCTTTTGCGTCTATCTGGCCTTCGCCGCCCAGCAGCCCGAACGGGCCGGAGCCTTGATGCGGATTCAAGGGGGGCACACAGCGATGGATGCTCCACTCAATCAAGGGCTGGTCAAGGACATGGCCGCCGGACAGGCGTGCGGCCGATTCGTCCTGCCCTCGATCGAGGCCGGTGTGCTGCTGGTCATGGGGTCTGGCCAGATCGCGCTGGCGCGGCTGCAAGAATCGCCTCCGGGTACGGATGTCGCCCTGCTGGCCGAGCAACTCTGTACCCTGCTGTTGCGAAGCTTTGGGCTCGATCCGACCGACGCTCAAGCCATTGCGGCTCAGGCGGCGACGGACCTCATCCGCACCGCATCCTGATAGGCCCCTTGCAGGGCCTCTGGATCGCCAGAGCCAAAGACATAGCGATCCGGACGCACCATGACCGCCTCGACCTTTCGCGCCTCTAGCCAGGCGCCCAAGGCCTTGGCAAAGGGTGCCAGCGGACCTTCGCTCAATCGGTCTTTACGGATCAGCCACGGGCCCGGGCCCATCTGATCGTCTAGCCTCACCGTCGCACCGTCCACCTGCGCCCAAGGCTGCGGGAACAGTTCACCGGCGCTCGGGGTGCCCTTTTGGATACAGCCCTCTGGAAAGGCCGGGATGGGCGGAGGTGGCAGGGGTGATCCCCCCGCGGCCATCTGGGCGAGCATTCCGGCATCGCGCATAGCGGCGGCGGCAGGATCGAGGGTGCAGACCACCTTGCCCATGCCAATGGCCAGCCCGATATAGGTGCGCACATGAGGGTCGCGTTCGGGCTGATAGCTGTCGAGCAGGGCGTCGTCGGCACCGTCCTTGATCACAGCTTTCAGCTTCCAAGACAGGTTGGCCGCATCGCGCAGACCCGAACAGAGACCTTGGCCTGCAAAGGGCGGCATCTGGTGGGCACTGTCTCCGGCCAGCAGCACGCGATCCTTGCGCCAGCGATCTGCGACCAGTCCGTGGAAGCGATAGACGGCCTTGCGGTCAATCTCGACAGCCTTGGCACAGTCCCATGGGGCCAGAAGGTTGCGGATAAAACCATCCTCCAGCGCCTGCTCGGCGGTCTCGCCGGGCAGCAGCATGAACTCCCAGCGATGGCGACCCGGTCCCATCAGAACGCAGGTGGTGGGCCGCGCCGGATCACAGATCTGTAGGTTTACGGTCGGCATCAGATCGGTCTGCTTTACCTTTGCGTCGATCACCAGCCACGGCTCGTCAAATTCCAGATTATGCAGGGACAGGCCAGCGGCCTCGCGCACCGGACTGCGGGCCCCGTCGCAGCCGATCAGATACTGCGCCCGCACGGAGGTCAGGCCCTGAGGGCTGTCAATCAGGGCGACAACCCCATCGCCATCCTCGTCAAGATCCTTGAACTGCCAATCTAGATGCGTCTCAACCAGCGGGCTTTGCGCGAGTTTGGCGCGAACGGCACGCTCAATATCCGGCTGGTTGAACATATAGCCGGTGGCCCAGCCTGAGGGGCTGCCGCCCGGGTTGGATGGGAACTTCAGCAGGAGCTGACCATCGGCTGATTTGAATTCATAGTCTGGGGCAGGGCGGGTATGGGGCAGGACTGCGTCAGCCAATCCAAGCTGCTGGAACAGACGCATGATCTCATGATCAAAATGCGCCGCTCGGGGCAGGGGATAGACTTCGGCCTCCTTGTCGAAGGCAATAGATGTGACGCCCTCCTGCGCGAGCAAGGCGGCGAGCACCGCCCCGACGGGGCCTAGGCCGACGATCAGGACATCGCAGTCAAAGGCCCCGGCACTCATGCTTCAGGCTCGCAGACGCCCTCGATAGCACCCAGCCCGTCGATCTCGATGCGCGAACGGTCACCGGGTTGCAGGAACTTCATCGGCTTGAACCCTGCGCCAACGCCTCCCGGTGTGCCGGTAAAGATCAGGTCTCCGGCCTCTAGGGTCATGGCTTTGGACAGGTGTTCGATCTGGTCCCAGATATTGAAGACCAGATTGCTTGTGTTGGAGTTCTGACGCAGCTCGCCATTGACCAGACCCCGGATGCCGAGATTGTGCGGGTCAGTGACCTCGTCAGCGGTGGTGATCCAAGGGCCGATGGGGGCGTGGGTGTCGAAGCTCTTGCCCACAGACCATTGCGGCGTGCGGTGCTGCCACGCGCGCTCGGTCACATCATTGCCGACGCAATAGCCGAACACGGCGCTGGCGGCCTTGTCTTTGGAAATGTGACGTCCGCCCGTGCCGATCACGGCGACCAGTTCGGCCTCATAGTCGACGGCTTGTGAGACCTTGGGAATTTGGATGGGATCGAACGGGCCATTGATCGAGGTGACGGCCTTGGTGAACCAGAGCTGATGTTCTGGCGTGCCCATATTGCTCTCGGCAATATGGTCGGCATAGTTCAGGCCTATCGCCATGATCTTGCCTGGACGGCGCACAGGGGCGTGGAGGTGGACATCGGCTAACGCCAGAGGGTCATTGGCTTCAGCCGCGATGCGGCGGACCTCGCCCTCGACCTGCGACCAGCGGGCGATCAGGTCGATCATGTTGCGCGCGAGGCTGGGGGCTGCGCGGCTCAAGGATACGATGCGCTCGCCGTCCAGAACCACGCCCAGTTCGGAGGCGCTGCCTTGGCCAAAGGTGGCTAATTTCATAGTTTTCTCTCCGTAAGATTGGGGTGGACTAGCCCATGGTCGCGGGCGGGGTCGGGCCCCACTGAACGCCTAAAAGCTCTTGTATTGTTGCCCTATTGGAGCCATCGGCAGCGGTAAAGAGGTCGCCGTCTGTCCAGTGCTCCAGCGTGTGGCCCCACGGATCGCGCCAATAGTCAAAGACCTGACTGCCAAGATAGTGTCGGCCAATGCCCCATTCGGGTGTGCGGCCTGCTGCTTTGAGCCGTTCATGACCGGCCATAAGGTCATCCAGATCAGCAACCTCGAAGGCGGCGTGATTGAAGCCCGGCCCGTTCGGGCTTTGGATCAAAAACAAAGTGTGATGGTCGGTCAGCCTCTCGCCGCGATCACAGCGCAAGAAGGCTCCGATGGAGAACTCTGGTGCCAAGGCGATCTCATCGGAGGTGATGAAGCCGAAGCGGTCCTTGTACCAAGCCTCCGAGGTGCGAAAGTCAGACACATTGAGTACGCAGTGGCCGAGGCGCACCACGTGGGCTGGTCCCTGTCCGGTGCGCTTGGTCTGGCGGGTTCGGGGGCGGGCCTGCGCACTGTTCCACTGGACAGGTGTGGGTAAGGTGATGGGCTCGGCCAAGGTCTGGCCAGCGACCACCTCGATCTGATAGCCATCGGGATCATGCAGGGTCAGGACAAAACCTCCGCCGGGCCCGTCCAGCGGCTCAATCGTGCCGCCTTCGGACTGGGCGAGGCTTTCCAGATCTGCAAGGCTTTCGGCCCGCAGGCCCAGGGCCGCAAAGCCGGGCTCGCCCCGTTCGGTTGCATGGACAAAGGGCGCGGTTCCGGTGCCCCTGGCAAAGAGCCGCTGGTCATTTTCTTGTATAACGCTGAGACCGAAATCGGCCAGATAGGCCTTCATTTCACTGAGGTCGGGTGCCCGAAACCGAACATAGGCGACGTCTTCAATCTTGATCCCAGCCATGAAATCCCCCGAAGTGACTATTTAGTCAGATTGGACCTTGGGAGCGAAAAGGCAAGATGTTTTTAGGGTGTTTAGAAAAGACCCCCCTTCCCCGGCTTCGCCGGTACTTCCCCCAGGGGGGGGAGATTTGGAAGGCCAATATCCCCCCAAATCCGTGTTCCCCGCGCAGGCGGGGAGCCAGAACCTTGCACTCCGGCGGGAAGGGACCCTCAGGAATTCTGTTTTGCCGGATGTGGCGGAGAGGATCGTGGATGAACACCCCCCACTCCCAACCCTCTCCCCCTCAAGGGGGGAAAGGGCTTTGTTCTGTCCACC
>CAISGS010000030.1 GCA_903884915.1 uncultured Caulobacteraceae bacterium
GCAGCAATAATCGGCCACGCCCCTTAAGCCCAGCGCGGTCTGTGCTACATTCGTTCTCATTGCGGCGCAGAATCGGCCGGAATTTAGAGACGCTGCAGGACCATCACCTTGACCGACACGCCCTACACACCGCGTATCAGTGACCTGGCTCGGGTCGATCGCGCCCCCATGACGGCGGGCGGCGATGGCTATCTGGCCGGACTCAATCCTGAACAGCGCCGCGCGGTCGAGGTCACGGATGGTCCGGTTCTGGTTCTGGCCGGTGCAGGCACAGGCAAGACGCGGGTTCTCACGACGCGTCTGGCCCATATCCTATCAACCAACCGCGCCCGGCCTTGGGAGATCTTGGCCGTCACCTTTACCAACAAGGCGGCCCGCGAGATGCGTGAGCGGATCACGCACCTGATCGGTCCGCAGGCCGAGGGTCTGCGCTGGCTCGGCACCTTCCATTCCGTCGCTGCCCAGATCCTGCGCAAACATGCCGAGCTGGTCGGGCTGAAATCCACCTACACCATCATCGATAATGACGATCAGGAACGGCTGATCAAGCAGGTGCTCGAGGCGGAAAATATCGACGCTAAGCGCTGGCCTGCCAAGCTGATGAACAGCCTGATCGACCATTGGAAGAACCGGGGCTGGACGCCGGACAAGGTGCCTGCCGGTGAAAGCGCCCAGTTCGGCAATAATCAGGGCCAGCGGGTCTATAGCCTCTATCAGGACCGGCTTCGGGTGCTGAACGCCTGCGATTTTGGCGACCTATTGCTGCACAACCTGACCCTGTTCACCAAACATCCCGATGTGCTGGCCGAATATCACGACCGGTTCCGCTATGTGCTGGTGGACGAATATCAGGACACCAATGTCGCCCAATATCTGTGGCTAAGGCTGCTCGCCCAAGCCCGTCAGAATGTCTGCTGTGTCGGCGATGATGACCAGTCGATCTATGGCTGGCGCGGGGCAGAGGTGGACAATATTCTGCGCTTTGAGCGCGACTTTCCCGGCGCGACCGTGATCCGGTTGGAGCGCAACTACCGCTCGACCGAGCACATTCTCGCCGCCGCCAGCGGCCTGATCCGCGCCAATAAGGACCGGCTGGGCAAGACCCTGTGGACCGAGGCCATGGGCGGCGAAAAGGTCAGGGTGCGCGGGGTCTGGGACGGCGAGGCCGAAAGCCGCCTGATCGCCGAAGAGATCGAGGCCTGGCGACGCAAGGGCCGCAAGCTCAAGGAATGCGCCATTCTGGTGCGGGCCTCGTTCCAGATGCGCGCCTTTGAAGAGCGGTTCGTTCTGCTGTCCCTGCCCTATACGGTCGTCGGCGGTCCGCGCTTCTTTGAACGGGCCGAGATCCGCGATGCCCACGCCTATTTGCGGCTGGTCCAGTCACCGGACGATGATCTGGCCTTTGAGCGGATCGTCAATACGCCCAAGCGCGGCATTGGTGACACCTCGGTCTCTAAGCTGCTCCAGATTGCCCGGCTGACCGGTGTCTCGGCCATGACCGCCGCGCGTCAGATCATCGGCACGGACGAGTTGCCCGCCCGCACCCGCACAGCCCTATCGACCTTCATCCGCGACCTGGACCGCTGGCGAAACGAACAGACCGTAGCCGACCATCAGCGGCTCTTGGAAACCATCCTCGAGGAGAGCGGCTATACGGACATGCTGCGCGCCGATAAGGGCCCGCAAAGCCAGACAAGGCTGGAGAACCTCAAGGAACTCGTCCAGTCGATGAGCGCCTTTGATGATCTTCAGACCTATCTGGAGCACGTGTCTTTGGTCATGGATATTGACCGGGGCGCGGGCGACGACGCCATCCAGATCATGACTCTGCACGGGGCAAAGGGCCTAGAGTTCCCGCTCGTCTTCCTGCCCGGCTGGGAAGAGGGCGTGTTCCCCTCACAGCGTTCCATGGATGACAAGGGCGAGAAGGGTCTCGAAGAGGAGCGGCGGCTGGCCTATGTCGGCATTACTCGTGCCCGCGAGGAGGCCCGCATCTCGTTTGTGGCAAACCGGCAGGTCTATGGCCGCTGGACCTCGCAACTGCCCAGCCGCTTCGTGGACGAACTGCCCCCCGCGAGCGTCGAGGCCTCCAGCGAGACCGGCTATTACGGCGGCGGTCCGGGCATGCAGCAACAGACCAGCCGCTGGGATGACACGCCAAGCTTTGGCTCTGGCTATACGTCGCCGGGCTGGAAACGGGCCCAGGAAAATGCCCGCGCTGCTCCATCCCCGGGTCGGCCACGCAATACGGTCATCGAGGGCGAAGGTCGCCTGGTCGCTGTGTCCGACGGAGCTGCGACCAGCAAGTACAACCGCGGCGACCGGGTCTTTCACATCAAGTTCGGCTATGGTCTGGTGCGGGCCGTCGAAGGCAACAAGCTGACCGTCGCCTTCGATAAGGCGGGCGAGAAAAAGGTTATCGATAGTTTTGTTGAGGCCGGATAGGCCGCTTTTCGGAGCAGAAAACACGTGACCTTGTGTTTTTGAGACTTTCCGGCTATCCTCTACCCCCCGAACGATGAGCCCGCGATCGGAACTCCCCTTCCCCTTGGGCGAACTTGAGCAAAAATCCGTTATGGAAAAAGTGCCTATGACCGGCGGGGGCTACCAAGCTCTCGACGTGGAACTGAAGCGTTTGAAGACGCAGGAACGACCGAGTGTCATCGCTGCGATTTCAGAAGCGCGCAGCCACGGCGATCTGTCGGAAAATGCTGAATACCATGCCGCAAAAGAGCGTCAGGGTTTCATCGAAGGTCGCATCGCGGAGATCGAGGATAAGATCGCCCGGGCTCAGGTCATCGACGTGTCCAAACTGTCCGGCAAGCAGGTCAAGTTCGGCGCGACGGTTAGCCTCGTCGACGAGGATACCGAAGAGGCGACCCGCTATCAGATCGTTGGCGAACATGAAGCCGACGTGAAGCAGGGCCGCATCTCGATCACCGCTCCCTTGGCGCGCGGCATGATTGGCAAGGAAGTTGGCGACGTGGTCGAGATCATCTCGCCCGGCGGGGTCAAGTCCTACGAGATCATGAAGGTTGAGTGGATCTAGGGCGGCTTAAAGCCCCCTTGGTTCGCCTCCCTGTTTGTGAGCCATACCCCTCTGATCATTTGGGCCGTGTCTGATGGCCGGGCAGGCATCCAGACCCAAGCGGTGGGTTTGGCTGAGGCCTTGGCGCGTCAATATCGCGCCACTGGCCATATAGTCGAGGTCCAGATCAAGACTGTCGCTTGGAAGGGCGTCATCGGTCGGCTTCCGGCCCTGATGAACCTGTTCCCGCGTCGCAGCCTGACGCCCCAGTCGGACATTCAAGCCCCTTGGCCGGACATCTGGATTGCCGCTGGACGCGCGACCTTGGCACTCTCGATCCGCATGAAACGCTGGTCTGCAGGCAAGACCTATGTGGTCCAGATCCAAGACCCGCGCCTGCCGCACCATCTGTTCGATCTGGTCGTGCCGCCCAAGCATGATCGGTTGTCCGGTGACAATGTGCTGTCCATATGCGGATCGCCCCATCGGGTGACGCCCGAACGTCTGGCGAGCGAATTAGTACGCTTTAAGGCCATCATCGACCCCCTGCCCGGCCCGCGTGTTGCCGTCCTGATCGGTGGGAAATCCAAGGCCTTTGACCTGTCGCCAGAACGGGCGGCAGCGATGGCCCACGACATTTTGGAGCCGCTTGAGCAGGTCGGCGGAAGCCTGCTGATGACCTTCTCGCGCCGGACCCCGGACAAGGCCCGCGCCATCCTGACGGCGCGCCTGCGCCACCTTCCAGGTATCATCTGGGACGGCGAGGGCGACAATCCCTATTTCGCCTTCTTGGGCGCTGCCGATTTTGTGTTGGTCACTGAAGACTCGACCAATATGGCGACCGAAGCCGCCTCGACCGGCAAGCCGGTTTTCATCCTCAAGATGGATGGTCAGAGCCTCAAATTCCGCCTGTTCCACGAGGAACTGGGCCAGATCGGCGCGACAAGGCCCTATCAGGGCCTGCTGCAGAGCTTTTCCTATGAACCGCTGCAGGAAACCGATCGGGTGGCGGCTGAGATCGTCTCGCGCCGCGAGTAGGACGAGACGCCCGCCCCATCGCGCACACAATCGTGATAGAATTGTGAAAAATCCGCTTTTCAGGTCGCCTTCAGAAGCCTATACGTTTTCCACAGGCTTTTGCTCACTTGAAGCATAAGTCAGGATCGCTGATCGCCCATGGCGCTCAATGCTTTTTACGCCCCACTAATGCTCATATTGAGCATAAGGATAGGACCATGGCTGACGGATTTGCCGGTTTTGAATTCACCCCCGAGGTCGAGGCGCAAACGCGCCCGCTGTGGGAAAAGGTCAAGGCACGGGTCACGCCGCTGGAATGGCGGCTGCAGGCCCCGTTGATCGCGGCGATCAATCGGCTGAAGGCCGAGAAGAATGCTGTGATCTTGGCGCATAACTATATGACGCCCGAGATTTTCCACGGCGTTGGCGACTATGTCGGCGACAGCCTCGGATTGGCCCGTGAGGCCGCCAAGTGCGATGCCAAGATTATCGTTCAGGCCGGTGTGCACTTCATGGCCGAGACCTCCAAGATCTTGGCACCCGACAAGACCGTGCTGATCCCGGACCTGTTGGCAGGCTGTTCGCTCGCCTCGTCGATCACGGGCGCTGATGTGCGCCTGATCAAGCAGCGTTATCCGGGCATTCCCGTGGTCACCTATGTCAACACCACAGCCGAGGTGAAGGCCGAGACCGACATCTGCTGTACCTCGGCCAATGCCGTGCAGGTCGTGGAGCATGTGGCGCGCGAATGGGGTGTCGACCGGGTCATCCTAATCCCCGACGAATTCCTCGCCCGCAATGTGGCCCGCCAGACCGACATCAAGATCATCGCTTGGGCGGGTCGCTGCGAAGTCCATGAGCGGTTTACGGCGGCAGACATTCTCGAATTGAAAGCCGCCTATCCCGAGGCCCAGATCTTGGCCCATCCGGAATGTCCGGCTGAGGTTCTCGAGGTCTCGGACTTTGCCGGATCAACGGCGGCCATGTCGGACTTTGTCATGACCCGCAGGCCCAAGCAGGTGGTTTTGATTACCGAGTGCTCAATGGCCGACAATGTCGCCTGCGACGCGCCAGAAACCGAGTTTCTGCGCCCTTGCAATCTTTGCCCGCACATGAAGCGCATTAGCCTTGAGAACATATACGAGGCCCTGCTGCATGATCGCTATGAGGTCACGGTGGCGACCGACATGGCCGATAGGGCCCGGCTGGCTGTTCAACGGATGATTGATATGCCGCCGCTCGCCGTACCCGCCCGTTATGACATCATCAAGGCACGTCACCATGTCGATATTGAGTTGATCTGACAGAGAGATGACTAAGTCCTCCTTCCCACTACTCGTGATCGGCGCAGGCCTTGCGGGGCTGACAGCGGCCTTGGCGGCCGCCCCGCGCCGGGTGGTGGTCCTGTCGACAGGGCCGCTGGGTCAGGACTGTTCATCGGCCTGGGCACAGGGCGGGATTGCTGCCGCCCTATCGCAAGGCGATGAGCCTGCCTTTCACGCTGCCGATACGGTTGCGGCAGGTGCAGGCCTCGTCGATCCAGAGATGGCCGATATTCTCACGCGCGAGGGACCAGACGCGGTCCGGGCACTGGCCAGCCTTGGCGTGCCCTTTGACCGGGATAAAGATCATGGCTTTGCCCAGAGCCTAGAGGCCGCCCACTCCCGCCCCCGCGTCGCGCGGGTCAAGGGCGATCAGGCGGGGCATGAAATATTACGCAGCGTGATCGCCGCGGTTCGCGCCTGCCCGTCCATCGAGGTTCTGGAACGGACCGCCGTCCGGGCTCTGGTTCAGGATACCAGTGGGCGTGTGCGCGGGGCCTTGGTTGAGCAAAATGGCCAGATCCAGACGATCCTTGCCGATGCAGTCATCTTAGCGGCTGGGGGCCTTGGAGGGCTCTATGATGTCACCACCAATCCCCACAGCCTTCGCGGCGAAGCCATGGCGCTGGCAGCCCTAGCCGGCGCGCTGATCGCCGATCCAGAGTTTGTCCAGTTCCACCCCACCGCCATCGATATTGGCCTAGACCCAGCGCCTCTGGCGACAGAGGCCTTGCGCGGGGACGGCGCGCGCTTGATTGACGCTGAGGGCCAACCCTTCATGGGCCGTCATCATCCCCTAGCCGACCTCGCGCCGCGCGATGTGGTGGCCCGTGCGATCCACGAACAGCGCCTCAAGGGCCAAGGGGCCTTCCTTGATGCGCGTCAGGCCATTGGCGATCATTTCCCCGAGATGTTCCCGACCGTCTTTGCCGCCTGTATGGGCGCGGGGATCGATCCTCGCCTTCAGCCCATCCCTGTCGCGACCGCCGCGCACTATCATATGGGCGGGGTCTGGACCGACGCCGATGGCCGCACCAGCCTTGCGGGCCTTTTCGCCGCTGGAGAATGCGCCAGCACTGGCGTTCACGGGGCCAACCGCCTCGCCTCCAACTCCCTGCTGGAAGCCGCCGTCTTCGGAGCCCGCGCCGGGCGGGCCGCTGCGCTTGAGGCCCCAGCGGACCCGGCTTGTGCGATCCTTCCAACCCAATCCGCCCCGGCCTTGCCGGATGGTGTGATCAAGGACCTTCGCGGAGCCGTGGGGCTCTATGCCGGGGTTACGCGCGACAGGCAGGGGCTGACCCAGCTCTTGAGCCTGATCGATGGGATGGAGGGGCGTTACGGCCCCGCCTTGCCCCTGATCGCGGCCCGCCTGGTGGCCAGCTGCGCCCTCATGCGCAAGGAGAGCCGAGGCAGTCACAGCCGTTCTGACTATCCGCAAACAGATGCGGTTGCCCGCCGAACCCTCACCACCCTGAGCCAACTCTTGGCCAATGCTCCGATAAAGGTTGCCGCCGAATGAGCATCACCGCCCTGCCGGATCTGATCATCGATCCCATCGTCCGCGCCGCCTTGGCCGAAGATCTGGGCCGGGCCGGAGATGTCACGGCGGCGGCCTGCATCCCGGCTGATGCGCGCCTGTCGGTCGTCTTTCGTCCGCGCAGCGCGGGCCGGATTGCGGGGCTAGACTGCGCGCGCCTAGCCTTCGCCGCCCTCGATCCCACCTTGAGCTTTTCCGTCGAGATCGGGGACGGTCAGGATGCCGAAGCCGGTCAGATCATCGCCAGAGCCAGCGGCGGTGCGCGCCAGATCCTGTCGGCAGAACGGGTGGCACTGAACCTTCTGGGACGCCTCAGCGGGGTGGCCAGCTTGACCGCTCGCTATGTTAAAGAGGTAGAGGGCACCGGCGCGCGTATCACCTGCACGCGCAAGACCACGCCGGGCCTAAGGGCGCTGGAAAAGTACGCCGTGCGCTGTGGCGGCGCGATCAACCATCGCTTTGGTCTGGATGACGCCATCCTGATCAAGGACAACCACGTGGCGGCTTGTGGCGGCGTCGGCAAGGCGCTGGAGCGAGCCAGAGCCTATGCCGGTCATCTGATGAAGATCGAGGTCGAGGTCGACGGTCTGGACCAACTGGACGAGGCCCTCGCCTATGCGCCCGACGTGATCATGCTCGATAATTTCAGTTTGGCCGATCTGGCCACCGCCGTGGCCCGCGCCAAGGGCAAGGTCGTGCTGGAGGCCTCAGGCGGGGTCAACCTCACCACCGTGCGCGCCATTGCCGAGATGGGCGTGGATGTGATCTCGGTCGGTGCCCTGACCCATTCTGCCCCGGTTCTGGACATAGGCCTCGACGCAGAGTGACCCGCGACTAGCCCCGCCCGCGATAGGGCGCGACGCCCGGATCGGGAACCCAAAGCCCCTCTGGGGCCGTGCCGGTCTGATAGAAGACATCGATCGGGATGCCGCCGCGCGGATACCAATAGCCACCGATGCGCAGCCAGCGGGGCGCAGCGACTTCAACGATCTTCTTAGCGATGCCGACCGTGCAGTCCTCATGGAAGGCGCCGTGGTTGCGGAAACTGCCCAGATAGAGTTTCAAACTCTTGGACTCGATCAGCCACTGATCCGGCGCATAGTCGATGACCAGATGGGCAAAGTCCGGCTGTCCTGTCACCGGGCAAAGGGACGTAAATTCCGGCACAGCGAAGCGGGCCAGATAGAGCGTGTCCGGATGCGGATTGGGCACGCGCTCAAGGATCGCGGTTTCAGGGCTGTCAAAGCCGCGGATCTCGCGGCCGAGCTGGGTCAGGTCAATGTCACTCATCGCCAACGGTTAGCGCCCCGCCAGCCAATCTGCAACCGTCTGATCCCTTCGTCAGACAAGACAAGGCCACGGTGGCTCGCTATCAATAGGCAAATCATCAAAACCACAGGGAACAGAGCGATGTCAGGACGGGATTTTGCAGGATCAGTGATCGTTGTCACAGGAGCCTCCACAGGCCTTGGACGCGCCATCGCCGTTGAGACCGCCGGACGCGGGGCTCAGGCCGTCATCATCAACTATGCCAACAGCGCCGCCGAAGCCGATGAAACCGCCCGGATGGTGATCGAGGCGGGTGCTGAAGCGGTCCTCGTCAAGGCCGATGTCGGTCAGGATGAGGGTTGCAAGACCATCGTCGAGGCCGCCGCCCGCTTTGGCAAGATCGATGCCCTGTTCAACAACGCCGGGATCACCAAGTTCGCACCCGACCATAGCGATCTGGACGCCGTCTCGATGGACGACTTCCTACGCCTCTATCAGGTCAATGTGGTCGGGGCCTTTATGATGATCCGGGCCGCACGGTCCCTGCTGGAAGCTGGCCCCCGCGCCGGGTCAGTGGTCAATACCTCGTCCATCGCCGCTGTGACCGGCATTGGCTCATCCGTTCCCTATGCTGCATCCAAAGGGGCCCTGACGACCATGACCCTGTCGCTCGCCCGCGCCTTGGCGCCGAAGATCCGGGTCAACGCCGTATGCCCGGGCTTTATTGACACACCCTGGTTCGAAAAAGGCATTCCCGCCCAGACGGTTGAACGGATGCGTCAAGGCGTCGCCGCCTCGACCCCCTTAAAAGCCGCCTCGACGGCTGAGGATATTGCCGGAGCCGCCGTGTTCTTTGCCTCGCCAGCCGCCCGCCACGTGACCGGTGAGACCTTGCTGGTTGACGCTGGAACGCACCTTGGAATGGCCAGCCTGAGCATGCGCTAACCATTTCGCGCTCAAGATTTGAGCAGCCTCTTCTTAATCGGCCCATAAATTAGACAAGTTCCGACCACGCGCGCTCTGAGCCGGAGCGGGGATTGATGTCTAATCCGCCGACCCTGAATGTCCTATTGCGGTGCAGCGAAGACCAAGCGCAGCATCGGACAGACGGCCTGACAAATTTACAACACTCGATCCATGAGGATGCGTCTGACGAGGTTAAATTAGGACCACCTTAACCTTGATGACCGTCCGTATAGGGCTTGATAAGGCCCAATGCCTCGTTCAGGCCATCGCTTTAAAAAACTGGGGAAAACCAATGAAGATTCTGAAAACCGCCCTTCTCGCCGCCACCGCCGCCTTGGCCGTGACCAGCGTTGCCCAAGCCGCTGACGGGCCATCCTTGTCGGCCAATGTCGGCGTCGCGTCTGACTATGTGTTCCGCGGCGTATCGCAGACCAATGGTGACCCCGAAATTTTCGGCGGTTTGGACCTTTCCGCTGGCCAAGCCTATGCAGGCGTTTGGCTGTCCAACGTTGATTTCGGCGATGGCACCCGCATCGAATACGACACCTATGCAGGCATCAAGCCCGAAGTGGCCGGCTTCAATCTGGACCTCGGCGTCGTCTATTATAGCTATCTGGAATCGCCAAAGGACGCCAAGTACGGCTACGGAGAAGTGAAGGCTGCCGCCAGCCGCGCGATCGGCAAGGCCACCGTTGGCGCCGCCTACTACTATTCGCCAGACTTCTTTGGTGCGGATGAGAAGGCGACCTATGTCGAGTTGAACGGTGCCTACGCCATCAATGACACGGTTTCCGTGACGGGTGCCTATGGCCACCAGGCCTTGGACGTCAGCAAGGATTACAACACCTGGAACATCGGCGCTGCGATTGCGGTTATGCCAAAGCTCAGCCTAGATGTCCGCTATTGGGATACCAGCGAGCACGATATCGGCAGCATCTATGAAAGCCGCTTTGCTGCAACCCTGAAGGCCTCGTTCTAAACCAAGC
>CAISGS010000031.1 GCA_903884915.1 uncultured Caulobacteraceae bacterium
GTGCCTTCGGGGTGGCGGCGCTATTTGCTCGTCTGTGGATTTTAAGGATAGGGTATTTTGGCGGCTTCGACGTTAAGTGATCAAGATCTGCATGCGGTCTTTTCCGGAATGTCAGATGGTCTGGTTGTTTATAATCGCGACGGTAAGGTCGTGATTTGGAATCCTGCTGCTGAACAGATTTTGCGGATCACATCTGAACAGTTTCAGATGGGTGACCCATCACAGTTGCCTTGGGACATCATTGACGAAGACGGACAGAGCATTCCACTGGAAAATTATCCCGCCCGGGTCTGTTTGCGGACCGGAGTGCCGCAAACCGGCGTCATTATCGGTGCGAGACTATCAAGCAAAGATGTTCGTTGGTTGAAAATCAACGTCAAGCCAGTCTTTATTGACGGTTACGATAGGCCAGACAAGGTCGTCAGCACGTTTCTGGACGTTACCGTTGAGATGAATGGCCGACGCCAACTCGAAACCACTCGTAAAAATCTCGAGATTGCCGCTGAGTTGGGCGGATTTTATTGTTGGCAATTAGAATATAGTACTCAGACATTCTGGACCAATACGGAAGCCCGAAAAATGCTGGGCAATCCGACTGACTACCAGATGGTCATCATGCGCTTTTGGCAGATGATCCATCCGGATGATATTGATGCCATGCGCAGCGCGGTAGCCGATCATGGCAATAGCGGTGAGCCCCTGCGGTTAGAGCATCGGATGATCCGCGGCGACGGCATCATGGCTTGGGTCCGGACAGTGTTGATCTTCCAGCGCAGCGAAACGGGCAAGCTGATTACCGCCTTTGGGGTCGTTCAAGACATTTCCGACCTGAAGGCCAATGAAGAACGCTTGGTGGCGGCCAAGGAGGCGGCCGATGCTGCCAATCGCGCCAAGTCTGAGTTTATTGCCAATATCAGTCACGAGATCCGAACGCCGATGAATGGCGTCATCGGTGTGGCCGGTGCCTTGGCCAAGACCGTCATGTTGCCCAAGCAGACCGAGATGGTTCAACTGATCGTCGGTTCGGCGGCCAGCCTGCAACGGCTGCTGTCCGATATTCTGGACCTATCCAAGATCGAGGCGGGTCATCTGGATATTCAGGGCACGCGCTTTGATTTCCAAGCCGAGTTGATTGACGCAGCGCGGTTATCTCAAGCGGCGGCTCAAGAAAAGGGCCTGAACTTCGAAATCCAGCTCAAGCCAGACACGATTGGGCTGTTTGAGGGGGACCCCGGACGGATCAATCAGGTGGTTCGCAACCTTCTGTCCAACGCGGTCAAATTCACCGCAACCGGCAAGATCTCCTTACGGGGAGCAATCGAACCTGTACCCGGCCCGGATGGCAAGGTGTGGGTGCGAATTGATGTCGAAGATTCGGGCATGGGATTTGGTCCCGAAAATGCGAGCCAACTGTTCAAGCGCTTCTCTCAGGCTGACAATTCGATCACCAGACGTTTTGGCGGCAGCGGCCTTGGCCTCTATCTCAGCCGCCAGATTGTAGAGGCTATGGGCGGAACCATCGGTGCACGGTCGACACCGCGTTTGGGCAGCATTTTTTCTCTGCGCCTTCCGTTGCGCAAACTTCCAGATCGTTCAGAACTCGATTTGCTCGGGCCCGAGCCGTCTTTAAAGATCATGGAGAGCGTGGCCGACAATCCAGAGGCGAGACGGATCCGCATCCTTTTAGCCGAGGACCACCCGGTCAATCGCAAGGTGGTGCAGTTGATCCTCGCGCCATTCCCCGTCGATCTCACCATAGCGGTGGATGGGCAAGAGGCTGTAACGGCCTTTAAGGCGCGGGAGTTTGATTTGGTCCTGATGGATGTCCAGATGCCCATCATGGACGGCCTGAGTGCGATCCGACAGATTAGGGCCTTGGAGACTGAGCGGGGACGTGCCCCAACGCCAATCGCCGTGCTCAGTGCGAATGCTATGGAACAGCACCGGGATGAGGCTGTTGAGGCCGGCGCCGATGCCCATATTGCCAAGCCGGTAACGCCTGATCGGCTTTTGGCAGCCATCGACGGGCTCATGAACGGCTAGGCTTTCGCGCAATTTTCGATAGCGGCTATAATCTTGTTCCAAAATCAAAAAGAACATATTGCGAACATGGAACAAACCATGTACGAACGAGTCAGTCATCCATTGCGCCAGCGGGGCACGAGGGGAAGGCGAGAATCGTGGGATAAGGATCTCATCAATGAACCAGGCGGCTTTGAAACTCGTGGCAAAACCAGACTCAGACAAGCAGCGCGCGCTCGAAGCGGCGTTGGCACAAATCGACCGGGCCTTTGGCAAGGGCTCTGTGATGAAGCTTGGGGACAAGGGCAAGATCGTTGAGATCGAGTCCGTTCCTACCGGCTCTTTGGGCCTCGATCTGGCCTTGGGCATTGGCGGCTTGCCGCGTGGCCGGGTGGTCGAAATCTTCGGTCCGGAAAGCTCCGGTAAGACGACGCTGGCCTTGCATGTGGTCGCAGAAGTCCAAAAGATGGGTGGCACGGCTGCCTTTGTTGACGCCGAACATGCGCTCGATCCCAGCTATGCCCACAAGCTTGGCGTTAATCTCGATGAGCTTTTGGTGTCGCAGCCCGATACGGGCGAGCAGGCGCTCGAAATCACCGACACCTTGGTGCGCTCTGGCGCGGTGGATGTCATCGTCATCGACTCGGTTGCCGCCTTGACCCCTCGGGCGGAAATTGAAGGTGAGATGGGCGATAGCCTGCCAGGCCTGCAAGCGCGTCTGATGAGCCAGGCCCTGCGCAAGCTGACCGCCTCGATCTCTAAGGCCAAGACCTTGGTCATCTTTATCAATCAGATTCGTATGAAGATCGGTGTCATGTATGGCAGCCCTGAAACGACCACGGGCGGCAATGCGCTGAAGTTCTACGCCTCTGTGCGTCTGGACATCCGCCGCACCGGTTCGATCAAGGTGCGTGACGAGATCATTGGCAACAATGTCCGCGTCAAGGTCGTCAAGAACAAGGTCGCGCCGCCGTTCCGTGAGGTCGAGTTCGACATTATGTACGGTCAAGGTATCTCTAAGATCGGCGAGATCATTGATCTGGGCGTCAAGGCCGGTGTGGTCGAGAAGTCCGGTTCTTGGTTCTCCTATAACAGCACCCGCATCGGTCAGGGTCGCGACAATGCCCGCGAGTTCCTGAAAGCCAATGTCGAGATGGCCAAGGAAATTGAGGCGGCGGTTCGTAAGAACTCGGTCAAGATCGTCGAAGAGCTGTTGGTAGGCCCCTCGGCTGAAGACGACGACGCCTAAAATCTAGGGCGACGGATCCCTTCATTGGGTCAAGGACGATGGTCGATCGCACAGGGCGCTTGCCGCCTGGCGCGGCCTGTGCGGCCCCGCACGACCGTCTTCTGCGGAAAGGGCGTCTAATCCTTCGGGGTTGGGCGCCCTTTTTGCCATCTTTCGGAACTGTTTCAGGGTTCAGGCCCCTTCTACCGCAATCACTGCTTGGCGAGGGGAGGGGTGACTTTCTATATGGTGTGCAACGGCCATGGTGTATGGCCTTGTGAGCCAGTCCTTGCCCTTTGGCGTTAACGTCAAATGTGCCCCCAAGACCGTCGGAGCGACGATGCCGAGCCTGAACGAAATCCGCAGCACCTTTCTGGACTATTTCGCGAAGGCCGATCACCGGGTAACGCCGTCCGCCCCCTTGGTGCCGCAGAGCGATCCCACCTTGCTGTTCGTCAATGCGGGGATGGTGCCGTTCAAGAACATGTTCACCGGTGTTGAGACCCCGCCCTATCCGCGCGCGACCTCGTCGCAAAAGTGCGTGCGGGCCGGGGGTAAGCACAATGACCTCGACAATGTCGGCTATACGGCGCGTCACCACACCTTCTTCGAAATGCTCGGCAACTTCTCGTTCGGCGACTATTTCAAAGAAGATGCCATCGAACTGGCTTGGAACCTGATCACCAAGGAATATGGCCTCAACAAAGAGCGCCTGTCGGTCACGGTCTATCATACGGATGACGAGGCGGCAGACCTTTGGAAGAAGATCGCCGGTCTGTCCGACAGCAAGATCATTCGCATCCCGACCTCGGATAATTTCTGGTCGATGGGCGACACGGGCCCCTGCGGTCCCTGCTCGGAAATCTTCTTTGACCATGGCGACAAGATTGCCGGTGGCCCTCCCGGGTCGCCCGAGCAGGATGGGGACCGGTTCATCGAGATCTGGAACCTGGTGTTCATGCAGTTCGAACAGGCCGCCGATGGCTCGCGCACGTCCCTGCCCAAGCCCTCCATCGATACGGGCATGGGCCTAGAGCGCCTGACCGCCGTGATGCAAGGCGTGCATGACAATTACGACACCGATCTGTTCAAGACCCTGATCAGCGCCAGCGAGGCCGAGACCGGCGTTAAGGCCATTGGCGACCGCCAGCCCTCGCACCGCGTCATTGCTGACCATCTGCGCTCGAGCTGTTTCCTGATTGCCGACGGTGTCACCCCCTCCAATGAAGGTCGAGGCTATGTGCTGCGCCGGATCATGCGCCGGGCCATGCGCCACGCCCACCTCTTGGGCGCCGCTGAGCCCCTGATGCACCGCTTGGCACCCACCCTGATCGCTCAGATGGGCGGGGCCTATCCAGAGCTTCAGCGCGCCTCGGCCCTGATCTTGGAGACCCTTCGCCAAGAAGAAGAGCGATTCCGCCGCACCCTCGGACGCGGCATGGTCCTGCTCGAAGAGGCGACCGCCAACCTGACCGCAGGCGGCGTCTTGGCCGGTGAAACCGCGTTCAAGCTCTATGACACCTTTGGCTTTCCGCTCGACCTGACCCAAGACGCCGTGCGTGCCATGGGTCTTAGCGTCGACACCGATGGCTTTGATGCGGCTATGGATCGCCAGCGCCAGATGGCCCGCGAAAGCTGGTCCGGTTCAGGCCAGCAGGCCGAGGGCGAGATCTGGCTGTCGGTTCGTGATCGTCTGGGGGCCAGCGCCTTTATCGGCCACGACCATGTCGACTCTATCGGCGAGGTCCTGACCCTCGTGGCTGGCGGCCAAGAGGTCGCGGCGGCTGAAACCGGCGAGACGGTGGACCTTCTCACCGACAAGACCCCCTTCTATGCCGAAGGCGGCGGTCAGGTCGGCGATACGGGTGTCATGACCTGGGACGGCGGCGAGGCTGTCGTGCTCGATACGCAAAAACAGGCCGGTGACCTGCACGACCACAAGGTCCGCATCACGTCGGGCCGCTTGACAGCGGGGACCAAGGTCAACCTGTCGGTCGATGCTGAGCGCCGGGTGCGTATCCGCGCCAATCACTCCGCCGCCCACCTCGTCCATGCCGCCCTTCGCAATGTTCTTGGGGCCCACGTGGCGCAAAAGGGCCAGTTGGTCGATGCCGAGCGCATGCGCTTTGACTTCAGCCATGGCGGCCCTCTGAGCGCCGACGAGCTTGAGCGCATCGAA